>JAPSJU010000010.1 GCA_031178025.1 Agromyces sp.
CGTCCGCGTCCGCAGCAGCATCGGCGTCCGTCGCGTCGAGGTCCACGTCCGTCGCGTCGAGGTCCACGTCCGTCCCGTCGAGGTCCACGTCCGTCGCGTCCGTGTCGGTCGCGTCCGTGTCGGTCGCGTCCGTGTCGGTCGCGTCCGTGTCGGTCGCGTCCGTGTCGGTCGCGTCGACGTCCGCGTCGGTGTCGACCGCGTCGACGTCCGCGTCGGCGTCGACCGCGTCGACATCAGCATCTGCGGCGTCGTCGCATCGCGAATCGGTGAACACATTGGTGTCGAGGGTGACGGCCCCGTTGATCGCGAGTGCTCGACCATCCACGGTCGTCCCGGTGACGAGCGTGATGGACGTCAGGGCCATGATGGTTCCGACGAAATCGGTACTCGTGCCGAGCGTGGCCGAGCTCCCCACCTGCCAGAAGACGTTGCACGCCTGCGCCCCATTGATCAGCGTCACCGAGCTGTCCGTCGCCGTCGTGAGCGTGGATCCGATCTGGAAGATCCACACCGCATCCGGATCGTTCTGAGCGTCGAGCGTGAGCGCACCGGTGAGTCCGGCGGAGGTCTCAGCGGTGTACACGCCCGGAACCAGCGTCTGCCCGCCGAGGTCGTCGGTGATCTCGAAGTCGCTGGGCTGTCCAGCCGCGACGTTGTACGCCGCCGTCAGGTCGGCCTGCGCCTGCTGGGCGACCGCGTCGTTGGCGTGGATCGTCCCCCCCACGACCAACCCAGGCGGGAATCCCGTGATCGCCGTCCCGGGGGCGACTCCGAGGTCGCCGTTGAGAATGCTGGGTCCCGTATTGGTGACGGCCGAGCCCCCCAGGACGACGAATGAATCTGCGGTCCCCAGGTTGATCGCGGTGGCCGCCTGGGCACTCGGTATCCAGGCAGCGAAGGCCATCGATGTCAGGCCGATGACCGCCGCGGCGGCGGCGGACGTTCGGAATCGACGCCATCCTCGAGAAGATCGGGACGCATTGGTCGCGTGCGTGCTCATATGAACCGCCATTCTTCGCTGAAACGCAGAGGACCCCCCTGAGCACTGAGCTATGCTCACCGTACGTGACGCCCGGGCCGCCGTCTAGTGGTACCCCGAAAAGCGGCCATGGCCGGGACGTGCGGCACGGAGCCGTTCGGCGGGAGAAGCCGGAAGCACGGACGACATCCGGTCGGGACGCTCCGTCATGATGGTCCCCGCCACGGAGCGTGTCCCCCGCCAGACGCGACATGGTCGATGGGTGAAGGTGGGGCGTCCTGCTCGAGCTCGTACCCCCGCGACGCGGGCGACGAGAGCTCGCCGGCATTCGACGCGGCGACGGGGGCCAGAGGTTGCTCCCCCACTTGGACTCGAACCAAGAACCTATCGGTTAACAGCCGATTGCTCTGCCAATTGAGCTATGGAGGATCGCTTGTTCAGCAGAGTCACTCTAGCAAAGCTCTCGACGGACTCCCAATCCGAGCCCGCCTCGCGAACGACCCGCCGCGTCAGTATCCGGCGTCGACGTCGATGACGCCCTCGAACCGGCCGTCGCCAAGGAACGCCCGGGTGTTTCGTGCGACGCGTTCGGCGAAGAGCGGCACCGTCATGGCCTCGGTGTCGGCGACGTGCGGCGTGATGACGCAGTTCACCGCAGACCACAGGGGATGCCCCGGGGGCAGCGGCTCGGGATCCGTGACGTCGAGTCCCGCGCCGCCGAGCCGGCCCGACCGGAGCGCATCGACGAGCGCGTCCGTGTCGACGAGGGCTCCACGCGCGACGTTCACGAGCACAGCCCCCTTCGGCAGCCGCTCGAACTCCGCCGCACCCAGGAGTCGACGCGTGCCTCGGGTGAGCGCCGCGGCCACGAACACCACGTCGGCATGCTCCAGCGCCTCGCCGAGCCGGTCCGCGGTCAGGGTGCGGAACGCCCCGGGGACCGGCTCGGCGCGGCGACGCACGATCGTGGCACGAACGTCGAAGACGCTCAGGAGGCGCAGCAGTTCGACGGCGATCCCGCCGGCGCCGACGATGACCACGGCGGCGCCGAACATGCTCCGGCCCCGCTCGTCGGCTTCCCAGCTTCGGGCTCGCGCCCTGCGTGGGAGCTCGCGGAGCGCGGAGAGCGCGAGCATGAGGGCGTGCTCGGCCACGGGCTGTGCATACGCGCCCTTCGCGCTCGTCCAGACGCGACCGTCACCGCGGAACCGTTCGAGCACCGACGCGAACGCGTCGACTCCTGCCCACGGCAACTGCACCCAGCCGACGCGAGTGTGTTCGTCGAGGATCGCCGTCAGCTCATCGGCACCGGATGCCGCGGTCCACACGATGCCGCGGGTGGACGTGCTGAGCGCCTCGACGACGCCTCCGGCCGTTCGCACCGCGTCCGCCACCACGGAATCACCGCCGGGCAGCACGGCGACCGGGCCCGGGACCGGCACGCCGACGGGCGCGCCGGAGTGCGCGCCCGGGTGGGTCCGATGGCGAGGACGGGGCGGCGGAGCCTTCGTCATACCGAAGGTCCGTCGCGCAGCTCCTCGATGATGGCGTGTCCGTCGTCGAGAGCGCCGGCCAGCGCCGCGACGTACGGATGCGCCGGATCGTCGAAGACGGCGTCGATCGTGCCGAGAGCGACGAGCTCGCCGCGGTCGAGCACTGCGATGCGGTCGGCGATCCGACGCAACACGGGCAGGTCGTGGCTGATGATGAGCGCCGAGAAGGTGTGATGCTCGCGAAGCTCGCCGATGAGCTGGGCGACCGCATCGCGCACCGTGAGATCGATACCGGCGGTCGGCTCGTCGGCGATCAGCACCGACGGGCCGAGCACCAGGGCTCTGGCCAGGGCGACGCGCTGGCGCTGGCCTCCGCTCAGCTCATAGGGGAACTTCTCCAGCAGGCCGAGTGGAAGTCGGACCCCGTCGATCATGGTTGCAACGCGGGTGTGCAGGGCTCGCCGGTTGTACCGGTGATCGCGCTCGAGGATGGGCTCGCCCACGATCTCGGCGACCGTGCGATCGGCGGGCAGCGTCGAGGCGGCGTCCTGCGGCAGGTAGCCGACGTGGAAGCGATACTCGGGCAGCTTCCGCCGGTGCAGGCCGCGCAACTGCTGCGCCAGCACCGTCGCCTCGCCGCCGGTGATCACCGGCCGAACGTCGTTCTGCCGAGGGTCGAGGGCGACACCCGCGAGCACCTTCGCCAGGGTGCTCTTGCCGCTGCCGGCGCTGCCGAGGAGCCCCAGGACCTCTCCGGGCGCGATCGTGAGCGTGACCCCGCGTAGGGCGACGTGGGCGGGACTCGCGCCGTGTGCCGGGTATTCGAGGGTCAGATCGCTCAGGACGATCGGATACCCGTGCGCCGCGCCGTGCATCAGCCCGTCTCCCGGAGCCGGCGCAGCTCCTCCCTGCGGGTCGCCTGCGCGACGGGATCCGGCACCGGCAACGACGCGAGCAGACGTTGCGTGTACGGATCGCGCGGCGCGCCGAGCACCTCGGCCCCCGTGCCCTCCTCGACGAGTGCGCCCCGATACAGCACCGCGATACGGTCGGCGAGCAGGTCGACGACGGCGAGATCGTGGCTGATGAAGAGCGACGCGAACCCGAACTCGCGCTGCAGCTCGTGGAACAGCTCGAGCACGCGAGCCTGCACCGACACGTCGAGCGCCGACGTCGGCTCATCGGCGATGAGCAACTCGGGTTCGAGGGCGAGCGCCCGGGCGAGGCTCGCGCGCTGGCGCTGCCCGCCGCTCAGCTCATGCGGGTAGCGGTCGCCGTACCCGCGTGGCAGTTGCACGGCCTCCAGGAGCTCGTCGACCCGTCCCCGGGCGTCGGCTGCACTCTCAGCCCGGCCATGGATGACGAGGGGTTCGGCGACGCACTCCGCGATCGTCAGCAGCGGGTTGAAGCTCGAAGCAGGATCCTGGAAGACGAAGCCGAGTCGGCTCCGCACCGGCCGGAACTGCCGCTCCCGGATGCCGAGCATCTCCTTGCCGAGGACCGACAGGGAACCGCCGCTGATCCTTGTCAGCCCGGCGATCGCTCGCCCGATCGTGGTCTTGCCCGAACCGCTCTCCCCCACGAGGCCGAGCACTTCACCCGGCCGGATGATGAAGTCGACCCCGTCGACCGCTCGGAAGCCGGGGCGTCCGAAGCGACCGGGATACTCGATCTCGAGTCCGCGAGCCTCGACGATCGGCGGCTGCGCCGTCCAGTCCTCCGCACGGGCGGCGGCCCGCTCGACCGCTCGTGCCGTGCCGTGACCGACGTACGGCACCGCGGCGAGGAGCGCCTTGGTGTACTCCGCCTGCGGCGCGGCGAACAACGTCGTCGCGTCCGCCTCCTCGACGACCTTGCCTTGGTACATGACCGCCACGCGATCGGCGAGGTCGGCGACCACCCCCATGTTGTGGGTGATGAGCACGATGCCCATGCCGAACTCGTCGCGACAGCGCCGGAGCAGATCGAGGATCTCGGCCTGCACCGTGACGTCGAGCGCGGTCGTGGGCTCGTCCGCCACGATGAGTCCGGGGTCGAGCACGAGCGCCATGGCGATCACGATGCGTTGCTTCTGCCCGCCGGAGAACTGGTGGGGGTAGTGGTCGATGCGCGTCTTCGGATCGGGGATGCCCACCCGATCGAGGATCTCGATGGCCTTCGCCCTGGCCTCCTTCTTCGACAGGTCGGAGTGGGCGCGGAGGCCTTCGACGATCTGCCAGCCGACCGTGTACACCGGGTTCAGTGCCGTCGAGGGCTCCTGGAAGACCATGGCGACGTCGGTGCCGCGGACGCTTCGCAGCGCCTGCTTCGACAGGGAGATGACATCCTTCTCGGAGGTGCCCGCCTTGTTCGAGAGCAGCACCGCGCCGCTGGCGGTCGCGGTCTCGGGCAGGAGGCCGAGGATCGTCTTGGCGGTCACGGTCTTGCCGCTGCCCGACTCGCCGACGATCGCCAGCACCTCGCCTCGCTGCACCGACAACGACACCCCGTCGACGGCCTTCACGGCGCCGGCGTCGGTGGAGAACGAGACCCCGAGGTTCTGGATGTCCACGACCGTGCTCACGACTTGACCCCGATCCCGTGCTCGTCGAATGATTCTCCGTCTTCGAGGCCCCGGAGGCCGCCCGGCCCCGCCGTGAGCGTCCCGCCCGGAACCACGGAGGTCTCGGCCACGACACCGGCGGCCTGCGCCACCCGCCGGCGTCCGCGCAGGCGCGGATCGGCGAGGTCGTTGAGGCTCTCGCCGACGAGGGTGATGCCGAGCACGACGAGCACGATCGCGAGGCCGGGGAACAGCGCCGTCCACCAGATGCCGCTCGAGACATCCGACAGTGCCTTGTTCAGGTCGTACCCCCACTCGGCCGCGGCGGTCGGTTCGATGCCGAAGCCCAGGAAGCCGAGGCCCGCGAGGGTGAGGATCGCCTCGGACGAGTTGAGGGTGAAGATGAGCGGCAGGGTCCGCGTGGCGTTCCGCAGGACGTGCCGGAACATGATGCGGCCGTTCGACGCCCCGAGCACCTTCGCGGACTCGACGAACGCCTCGGCCTTGATGCGCACCGTCTCCGCGCGGATGACGCGGAAATACTGCGGGATGAACACGACCGTGATCGAGATCGCCGCCGCGAACACGCCTCCCCACAGGTTCGACTGCCCCTTGGAGATGACGATCGACATGACGATCGCGAGGAGCAGCGAGGGGAAGGCGTAGATCGCGTCGCAGACCACGACGAGGACCCGGTCGAGCCAGCCGCCCAGGTACCCGGACACGAGTCCCAGGAAGACCCCCGCGAAGATCGAGAGGATGACCGCGATGACGATCACGAGGATGGCGGTCTGTGCGCCCCAGATCGTGCGCGAGAGCACGTCGTAGCCGCCGACGGTGGTGCCGAACGGATGTGCTCCGGACGGCGGCTGCTGGCTGCCGAACGGGCCGTCGGCGTCGCGGAGCTGCGCGAATCCGTACGGCGCGATGAGCGGCGCGAACACGGCGACGAGGATGAAGAGCCCGGTGAGCGCGAGGCCGGCGACGAGCATGCCGCGCTGCAGCCCGACGCTCTGCCGCAGCTGGTGCACGACCGGGAGCCGATCGCGCAGGAGCCGCTTCGCGGGTCTCGTGACGGTGTCGGTGGTCATGTCAGTACCTCACCCTGGGGTCGATGAGCGCCGCGATGATGTCGACGACGAAGTTCGTGACCGCGACGATGACGGCGAGCAGCGCGACGATGCCCTGCACGGCGACGAAGTCCCGAGCCTGGAGGTACTCGGAGAGCTGGAAGCCGAGCCCCTTCCACTCGAACGTCGTCTCGGTGAGCACGGCACCGCCGAGGAGCAACGCGATCTGGAGGCCGATCACGGTGATGATGGGGATGAGCGCGGGACGGTACGCGTGCTTGCGCACGAGCCGGAACTCGCTGACCCCGCGCGAGCGCGCCGCGTCGACGTAGTCGGTGGACAGCGTGCCGATGACGTTCGTGCGCACGAGGCGAAGGAAGACGCCGGCGGTGAGGAGCCCGAGCGCGATCGCCGGAAGCACCGCATGCGCGAGCACGTCGCCGATCACGGCGGGGTCGCCCGTCATGATCGCGTCGATCGTGTAGATCCCCGTCTCGTTCGGAAGCACCTCCATCTGGATCTGTGCGCCGGTCGATGCTCGGCCGGCCACCGGAAGCACCTTCAGCCAGACCGCGAACACGAGCTTGAGCAGGAGGCCCGCGAAGAAGACCGGGGTGGCGTAGCAGAGGATGGCGAAGACGCGGAGTGCGGCATCCTGGCCCTTGTCCCGGAAGTACGCGGCCACGAGCCCGAACGGGATGCCGATCAGGAACGCGACGATGAGCGCGTAGAACACGAGCTCGAGTGTCGCCGTTCCGTAGGTCAGGAGGATCTCGGTGACCGGGCGGTTGTCGGTGATGGTGGTGCCGAAGTCGCCGGTGAAGATCTGGCCGAGGTACTCCAGGTACTGCACGAGGATCGGCCGGTCGTAGCCCGCTTCGGTGATGCGCTCCCGGAGCTGGTCGGCCGGCAGCCGACCGCCCAGCGCCGCGGTGATCGGATCACCCGTCGACCGCATCAGCACGAAGACCAGGGTCACGAGGATGAAGACCGTCGGGATGATGAGCAGGGCTCGCACCACGATGTAGCGACCCAGGCCGCCGCCGGGGGTCTTCGCGGGTCGTGCCGTTCGCGGTGGCGCGCCGGTGGCAGGCGTCGTCGTTGAGGTCAATGTTCGCCAATCGGGAGGGGGCTCGAATGCGGGTGGCCCGCTCCGGAGAGCGGGCCACCCGTTCCTTGCGTAGGAGTGACTCTAGCCGTTCAGCCGGCTCAGCCCTTCGAGAGCGCGGCGAAGCGGAACTTGAAGGACGCGTCGAGCGTGTCCTCTGCGCCCGACACGTCGGTGCCCACGACCGCGACCTGAGCGCCCTGCAGGTACGGCACGGTCGACAGGTCGGCCGCCACCTTCTGCTGGATCTCCTCGATGAGCGCGACACGCGCATCGGCGTCGGTCTCCGAGGCCTGCTGGATGATCAGGTCGTTGACCTCCTGGTTCTCGTAGTGGTTGCCGAGGAAGTTCTCGATGAGGAAGAACGGCGTGATGTAGTTGTCGGCGTCGGAGTAGTCCGGGAACCAGCCCAGCTGGTACGCCGGGTAGACGTCGGCCGTGCGGTCCTCGGAGTACTGCACCCACTCGGTGGTCTGCAGGTTCACCGTGAACAGGCCCGTGGATTCGAGCTGGTCCTTGATGAGCGCGTACTCGTCGGCCGAGGACGGACCGTAGTGGTCGTTCGAGTACTGGAGGTTCAGCTCGACGGGCGTCGTGACGCCGGCCGCGGCCAGGCGCTCGGCCGCCTTGTCGGGGTCGGGCGCACCCGCTCCGTCGCCGTAGAGCTCCTTCAGCGGCTCGATGGCGCCGGCCAGGCCCGCGGGGACGTAGGAGTAGAGGGGCGTGTAGGTGCCCTTGTACACCTGCTCCGAGAGCTCGTCGCGGTCGATGAGGTCGGCGACGGCCTGCCGCACGGCGAGCGCCTTGGCCGGGTCGGCCTCAGGGGTCGCGGCGCCGTAGGGCTGCGTGTCGAAGTTGAAGACGATGTAGCGGATCTCGCCACCCGGGCCCTCGACGACCTTCACGTTGTCGTTGCCCTTGAGGTCCTCGATGTCGGTCGACGAGAGGCTGCGGTGCGCGACATCGATGTTGCCCTCCTGCACGTCGAGCTTCATGTTCGAGGACTCGGCGTAGTACTTCAGGTTGACCGTCTCCGTCTTCGGCTCGGCGAGCAGACCCTGGTAGTCGGGGTTGGCCGTGAACGACACGAGGTTGTTGAAGTCGTAGCTCGCGATGACGTACGGGCCGGCGAACGCGTTCGCCTCCACGATCTCCTCGTCGGGCGTGAGCTCGTCGGCCGCGAACACCTCGTCATCGACGATGGCTCCGGGGAAGCTCGTCAGGATGAGCGGGAAGACCTGGTCGTTCTCGGCCTTGAGGTGGAAGACGACCGTGGTCGGGTCGGGCGCCTCGACGCTGTCGAGGTTGTACAGCAGGCTCGACGGGCCGTTCGGGTCGGCGATGGCGAGCTGGCGGTCGAAGGTGAACTTCACGTCGGCCGAGTCGAGGTCGTTGCCGTTGGCCCACTTCAGGCCCTCGGGGAGGGTCACCGTGTACTCGGTCGGTGCCGTGAATTCAGCCGACTCGGCCAGGTCGGGGACGACCTCGGTGCTCTGGTAGTCGGTGTTCAGCAGGTACGGGAACACCTGGGTCTGCACGGCCAGCGAGCCGTTGTCGTACGAGCCGGCCGGGTCGAGGGTCGTGACCTTGTCGGTCGTGCCGACCGTCAGCGTGCCGCCTGCCGCCGAGTCGCCGCCGTCGTCGCCACCGGCGGAGCAGCCGGCGAGGGCGAGGGCTGCGACCGAGAGCCCGGCTGCCGCGACGAGTGCGCGACGCCGCTTCGTGGATGCGGATGTCATATCCGTCTACCTCTTCCTGTCAGGACTGAACGCACGGCAGTGACCTGCGGCGCGTTGTCGTATCCCCCAGACCTAGCACACGGGCCCGGAAAAGTTGCACGGTCCCTCGACTGGACGGAGGAATATTTACCGAAGTGCAACCTTGCGCGCAAGCGATGCGCGTCACCGCGGTTTCGAGCGCCGCTGAGCGCTTACTCGTCCCGCAATGCCCGACGCTCGTCCTCGAGCGCGACGAGGGCACGCTGCAACGCGGCGTACGTCGCCGTATCGGTGCGATCCGTGCGCTGGAGGCGCCCGAGCAGCTCGGACTTCTGGCGCAGCAGCTCGCGATCGACCAGCGCGCTGACCACTCCGCGCACGTAGGCCTCCAGTTCGGCCTCGCTTCGCTGCGGCACTGGAGCGACCGCGAGCTGGCGCACGACTCCTGCGAACGGCGCCGGCACTTCGCCGACGACCCTGTCGACGCGCACCGCCGGATCGTTCGATGCGAGCACCGACGCGATGCCGTCGCGGACCACCGCGAGGGAGGCGTTGCCGAACCTGCTGTCGACGGCGTGGCGGAGCAGCTCGAGTCCCACCGCGTCGGGGTACTGGAGCATGGCCTGCAGCGCGTCGCGCTCCAGCCGGGTCGACGGATCGTTCGGCAGTTCGGCGATGGAGAACGGACGCGACGCGGCATCCGACCGGCCCGGGTCCATTCCGCGGCCGGCCGAGGGCGCGGAACCCTGCTGCCCGGCTCCCGGCGCGGCACGGTCGGAGCCTCCCGTTCCGGCCGCCTTCGACCGGCCGGTCGACGAACGGACGGCTCGGGTCACCTCGGCGAGTTCCATGCCGAGCATGCGCGCGAGCTCACGGGTGTATCCCGGGCGGAGCGCCGGGTCGCGGATGTCCGCCACGATCGGCGCCGCCGCGCGCAGCGCGCCGACCCGCCCCTCGACGGTCTCGAGGTCGTAGCGCGTGAGGGTGTGCCGGATGACGAACTCGAACATCGGCGTCCGGGTGTCGACGAGCGAGCGCACCGCAGCGTCCCCCCGCGCGAGGCGGAGGTCGCACGGGTCGAGGCCGTCGGGTGCGACGGCGACGAACGTCTGCGCCGCGAAGCGCTGCTCCTCGGCGAAGGCTCGCATCGCGGCCTGCTGCCCTGCCGCGTCGCCATCGAAGGTGAAGACGACCTCGCCGAGGCCGGAGTCGTCGCCGAGCACTCGTCGGAGCACCTTGATGTGCTCGACGCCGAACGAGGTGCCCGACGTCGCGATCGCCGTCGTGACGCCGGCGAGGTGGCACGCCATCACGTCGGTGTAGCCCTCGACGACGACGACGCGGTGGGTCTTCGCGATATCGCGCTTCGCGAGGTCGAGGCCGTAGAGCACCTGCGCCTTGTGGTAGATCGCGGTCTCCGGCGTGTTCAGGTACTTCGGCCCCTGGTCGTCGTCGAGGAGCCGTCGGGCACCGAAGCCCACGGTCTGGCCGGTGACGTCGCGGATCGGCCACACGAGCCGACCGCGGAACCGGTCGTACACCCCGCGGTCGCCCTGCGACACGAGGCCGGATGCCGCGAGCTCCTCGGTCGTGAATCCACGCCCCTTGAGGTGGTTGGTGAGCGCATCCCAGCTCTTCGGTGCGAAGCCGACGCCGAACCGGCGCGCGGCCTCGGCGTCGAACCCGCGTTCGCCGAGGAAGCGCCGGCCGACGTCGGCCTCGGACGAGCCGAGTCGCTCGAGGAAGAACTCGGCGGCCGCCTGGTTCGCTGCCAGCAGACGAGCACGGTTGCCGTGATCGGACGCCTGACCGCCGTCCTCGTAATGGAGTTCGAAGCCGATGCGTCCGGCGAGCCGTTCGACGGCCTCGCTGAAGGAGACATGATCCATACGCTGGAGGAACGAGTAGACGTCGCCCGACTCGCCGCATCCGAAGCAGTGGTAGTAGCCGAGGCCAGGCCGAACGTGGAAGCTCGGACTGCGCTCGTCGTGGAAGGGGCACAGCCCCTTCATCGAGCCGACGCCGGCCGATTTCAGGCTCACGTGCTCGCCCACGATGTCGGCGATATTGGTGCGGGCTTTCACCTCTTCGACATCGCTCTGTCGAATCCGGCCCGCCATGGCTCTCATCCTAGTTCGCCGGAACGCCCACACGGCCGATGGCGCCGGTCGTTCGCCGACCGCTCGCCCCAGCACGACTCATCGCTGCACGAGTCGCTCGTACCAGGCGAGTGCCGACTGGTCGGTGAGGCTGGCCACCTGGTCGACGACCACGCGTCGGCGCGCGGCGTCGTGGTCGGCGGTCCTCCAGTCCTCGGCGAAGCCGGGGTCGAGGTGGCGATCCGCGGTATCGAACAGTGCGTCGGCGAGGGACACGAGCACCTGCCGCTGCTGCGCGTAGATGGGCTGTCGGGTGTTGTGCGACATCACGAACGCGGCGACGATGCCCTTCAGCACCGCGATCTCAGCCTGGATCTCACGCGGCACGATGACGTCGGCGTCGAACCGGATGAGGCTCGCGAGTGGGAACGCGGATCGGGTGGCCTCGGTCGCGGCATGGGCGAACCGCCCGATGAGCTGGCTGGTGAGGTTCTTGAGCCGTGCCTGATCCCGACGACTGCCGCTCCACGTGTCGATCCAGGCGTCCAGGGAGTCGAGCCGGTCGAACGCCGCGATGAGCTCGTCATGCGAGATCGCGCCCCCGATCCACTCGTACATCGA
Source organism: Agromyces sp. (assembly GCA_031178025.1). Lineage (GTDB taxonomy): Bacteria > Actinomycetota > Actinomycetes > Actinomycetales > Microbacteriaceae > Agromyces. The sequence goes on from JAPSJU010000010.1 coordinate 11,631, forward strand.
GGAGACGAGGGCGTCGTGGTCGACGCGCGCGCCGAGTGCGGCGACGTCGACGTACCCGTTGACGATCGCGTCCTCGAAGTCGTGCACCGAGTAGGCGATGTCGTCGGAGAGGTCCATGACCTGCGCCTCGATGCAGAGTCGTCGCTCCGGCGCGCCCGCCCGCATCCACTCGAAGACGGCGATGTCGTCGTGGTAGAACCCGAACTTCGCCCGCCCGCTCGGATCGGCGACCGCGGCGGTCTCGGGCCACGGGTACTTGCAGCTCGCGTCGAGGCTCGCTCGCGTGAGGTTCAGTCCGTAGCTGCGACCGTCGTCGCCGAAGACCTTCGGTTCGAGGCGCGTGAGGATGCGCAGCGTCTGCGCATTGCCCTCGAACCCGCCGATGTCGGCGGCCCACATGTTGAGTGCCTTCTCGCCGTTGTGCCCGAACGGCGGATGACCGAGGTCGTGCGCGAGGCAGGCGGTGTCGACGACGTCGGGGTCGAGGCCGAGGGACGCGGCGAGCTCGCGGCCGACCTGGGCCACCTCGAGCGAGTGCGTGAGCCGGTTGCGAGCGAAGTCGAGCCCGGCAGTGGGGCTGAGCACCTGCGTCTTGGCGGCGAGGCGCCGAAGCGCGCTCGAGTGCAGGAGCCGCGCGCGGTCACGGGCGAAGTCGCTGCGCCGGCTCAGGTGCTCCTCGGGCAACCAGCGCTCGGTGTCGGCGTGCTCGTAGCCGCCGAACAGTCGTTCCCGCACCTCAGCCGCCGCTCGTGTCGAGCTCTGCGTCGACGAGCGTCGTGCGATCGGTGCCGACGAGGTCCTGCGACTCCAGCCATCCGTCGGGCAGCGCCGGCTTCTTCGGCGTGCCGGCGCGCCCTCGCGGCCCTTCGGCGCCCTCACCGGGGTACGGCATCGTCGGGTCGAGCGTGCCGAGCAGCTCGTCGAGCTGTGCGAGGGATCCGACGGTCGCGAGCTTGGCGCGCAGTTCTCCACCGACGGGGTAGCCCTTGAAGTACCAGGCCACGTGCTTGCGGATGTCGCGACACCCGCGCTCCTCGCTTTCGAAGAACTCGGCGAGCAGCTCGGCGTGGCGGCGGAACGTCTGCGCGACCTCGCCGAGGCTGGGCTGCGCCGTGCGGTGCTCGCCCCGGAATGCCGCCGCGAGGTCGCCGAAGAGCCATGGCCGGCCGAGGCATCCGCGCCCGACGACGACGCCGTCGCAGCCGGTCTCCGCCACCATGCGCAGCGCATCGTCGGCCGACCAGATGTCGCCGTTGCCGAGCACGGGAACGCTCGTCACCGCCTCTTTGAGCCGGGCGATCGCCGACCAGTCCGCCTGGCCCGAGTAGAACTCGGCCGCCGTGCGGGCGTGGAGGGCGATCGAGGCGACGCCGGCTCCCTCGGCGATGCGCCCGGCCTCGAGATACGTGAGGTGATCGGCGTCGATGCCCTTGCGCATCTTCACCGTCAGCGGAACGTCGCCGGCGGCCCGCACAGCCTGCTCGACGATGTCGCGGAAGAGTGCGCTCTTCCACGGCAGCGCGGCTCCCCCGCCCTTGCGCGTGACCTTCGGCACGGGACAACCGAAGTTCAGGTCGATGTGGTCGGCCCGGTCTTCGGCGACGAGCATCGTGACGGCTTCGGCGACGGTCTTCGGATCGACCCCGTACAGCTGGATGGATCGAGGCACCTCGGACTCGTGATGGGTGATGAGCCGCATGGACTCGGGCGTGCGCTCGACGAGCGCGCGCGACGTGATCATCTCGGAGACGTAGAGGCCGGCGCCGAACTCGCGGCACAGTCGGCGGAACGCCGTGTTCGTGATGCCCGCCATGGGCGCGAGCACCACCGGGACGTCGAGTTCGAGCCCGCCGATGGAGAGCGGGCCCGCGGGCAGCGTGGTGGTGGAGGACATCACCGTCGATTCTCCCAGAGATACCGGCGACGTCGTCCGCCACGCGATCGCGCGCCTAGGATTCCGAGGAGGACGAGTTCTGGAGGACGAGATGGTCGACGCGGCGCTGACCGGTGCGGATCGAGTGCGAGCGGATGCCGAGGCCCGCGGCCTCGAGGTCGAGATCATCGAACGCCCGGCCGCCCGCAGCCTCGACGAGGCCGCCGAACTGCTCGGCATCACGCCCGCCGACATCGTGAAATCGCTCGTGGTGAAGCGCAGCGACGACACCTACGTCTTCGCGCTCGTACCAGGTGGGCGCAAGATCTCCTGGCCGAAGCTCCGCAACCTGCTCGGCGTGAACAAGCTCCAGCTGCCGGATGCCTCGCTCGCCCTCGCCGCCACCGGCTACGAGCGCGGCACCATCACGCCGCTCGGATCCACCACGGCGTGGCCCGTCGTCGCCGACGAGACGATCGCCGGTCGTCGCGTGTCGATGGGCGCCGGTGAGCACGGCCGAAGCCTCTTCGTCGACGCCGACCGACTCATCGAGGCCCTCGACGCGACGGTCGCCGACATCACCGACCCGGAGTAGTCGCTACTCCGCGGTGGTCGAGCCGGGCACGATGCACACGTCGCCCTCGCACACCATCGCCGCCGGATCGCCCGCCACCATGGTGAACGGCGACGGCACCGCGGCATCCCTCGGTGTGTCGGGCGTGCCGGCGATCACGCCGCCGCCCCGTCGCGCTCGCCGGCGAGCTGCGCCAGGACCTGCGAGAAGACCTGTGCCGGCTGCGCGCCCGAGACGCCGTACTTGCCGTCGAAGACGAAGAACGGCACGCCGTTGATGCCGTACGCGCCGGCCTGGGCGATGTCCGCCTCCACGGCGGCGGCGTACCGACCCGTTCGGAGCGCGTCACGCGCGGCGTCCGCATCGAGGCCGACCTCGACCGCCAGTTCCACGAGCTCCTCGGGACGTCCGACGTGCCGCCCCTCGGTGAAGTACGCGCGGAAGAGCCGCTCGGAGAGCTCGAGCTGGCGGCCGTGCTCCTTCGCGAAGTGGAGCAGTTCGTGCGCCTTCAGGGTCTTCGTGTGCTGCAGGGCGTCGTAGTCGTAGTCGAGACCGGCCTGCGCGGCGACGCCCGTGACGCGCTCGATCATCTCGCGCGCCTGCTCGACCGGGATGCCCTTGTGCCCGGCGAGGAAGTCCACCTCGGACCCTTCGAAGTCGACCGGGGTGTCGGGCGCCAGCTCGAAGGAGTGGTACTCGATCTCCACGTCGGGGGCGTCGGCGCCGAGCGCCGCGATGCCGCCCTCGAGGTGCCGCTTGCCGATGTAGCACCAGGGGCACGCGATGTCGGACCAGATGTCGATCTTGATGGGAGTCGTCACGGTGAGGGCCAACGCCATTCCATGCGGACGTATTCCAGCGTCGACGACTCCGCGGCGCAGGCTCTCGTCAGGCAGACGTCGGCGCGTCGACCGCGGCACCGAATCGGCGATGGCGACCGGCGTAGACCTCGATCGCCCGCCAGAGATCCGTGCGCGAGAAGTCGGGCCACAGGGTGTCCAGGAAGACCATCTCGGCATACGCCGACTGCCACAGGAGGAAGTTCGAGGTGCGCTGCTCCCCCGAGCTGCGAACGAAGAGGTCGACGTCGGGCAGATCCGGCACGTAGAGCCGCTTCGCGATGAGCTTCTCGGACACGGCCGACGGACGCAGCCGACCGGCTGCCACGTCGTCGGCGATCGAGCGCACGGCGTCGCCGATCTCGGTGCGACCGCCGTAGTTGACGCACATCGTGAGGGTCAGCGTGTCGTTGCCCGCCGTGAGTCGCTCCGCGAACTGCAGCTCGTTGATGACCGACGCCCAGAGCTTCGGCCGACGGCCCGCCCAGCGGATGCGCACCCCCCACTCGTTGAGCTGGTCGCGGCGGCGGTGCAGCACGTCGCGGTTGTAGCCCATCAGGAAGCGCACCTCCTCGGGCGAGCGCTTCCAGTTCTCAGTCGAGAACGCGTAGACCGAGAGGTGCGTCACGCCGGCCTGGATCGCACCGGCCACGACGTCGAGCAGGGCCGCCTCTCCCGCCTTGTGACCCTCGATCCTCGTGAGGCCACGGCGGTTCGCCCAGCGCCCGTTGCCGTCCATCACGATCGCGACGTGGTTCGGCACGGCGTTCCTCGGCAGCTCAGGCGGGTAGAGGCCCGTCCAGTCGACCGGCCGGTAGGGCACGGCGTCGCGATGCGTGTACGGCTTCGGAGTCACTGAGCGGTCGTCTCCCTCGAGACATGCGGCAGCGAGCGGAGGCCGCGCTCGAGATGCCACTGGGTGTACGCGGCGACGATGCCGCTCGCCTGGTTGCGGTCGCCGGTGGACGCCGACTCGGCGAACGCCCAGTCCCCTGAGAGCAGGGCACCCAGCAACGCGACGGTCGACCTGGCGATGCGAGGCGTGCCGGGAGGCGCGCATTCGGCATCGCAGACGACGCCTCCGAGCTGCACGACGACGGCGGTGTGCTCCCCCGTGCGCCCGCAACGGGCGCAGTCCTGGAAGCTCGGAGCCCATCCGGCGAGGGCGAGCGCGCGCAGGAGGTAGGAGTCGAGCGTGAGGCTCGCGCCGTGCTCGGTACGAGCAAGCGAGCGCAGCGCGCCCACGAGCAGCAGGTACTGCTGCAGCGATCCCTCGGCCTCGGTGAGCTTGTCGGCCGCCTCGACCATCGCGTTCGCGGCCGTGTACGACGCGTAGTCCTGCGAGATCTCGGCGCCGTACGAGCCGAGCGACTCGGCCTGGGTCACCACGTCGAGCGAGCGGCCCTCGTAGAGCTGCAGGTCGGCGACCATGAACGGCTCGAGCCGTGCGCCGAACTTGGAGCCGGTGCGGCGCACCCCCTTCGCCACCGCTCGGACCTTGCCATGCCGCCTCGTGAGGAGCGTGAGGATGCGGTCGGCCTCGCCCAGCTTGTGGGTACGCAGCACGACGGCTTCATCTCGGTAGACGGGCACCCTTCATTATCCCGCCTCCGACCGGGACATCGGCCTTAGGCGACCCCACGCGCCGCGGCATCCGCTCGTGGTTCACTGGTGCCGTGGCATCCGCGCTCTTCGTCATCCCCCTCTGGCTCGACCTGACCGCGGTCGCGATCGGCGCGATCCAGGGCGCGATGTTCGCGGCGCGCCTCACCGAGCGGCGCATCGACCTGCTCGGCGTCGCCCTCATCGGCATCATCGTCGGCCTCGGCGGCGGCCTGCTGCGCGACCTGCTGCTCGACGAGCGGCCTGCCGCGATCACCGACAACTGGTACATCCCGGTCGCGACGGCCGCCGCCCTGCTCGGGATGCTGCTGCTCCGGGTGTTCGCCCGCCTCAACGGCCTCATCATCGCGCTCGACGCCGTGACGATCGGGTTGTTCGGCGCCATCGGGACCTCGAAGGCGCTCGCGTTCGGCGTCCCCGTCGTGCCCGCGATCTTCGTCGGCGTGCTCTCGGCCGTCGGAGGCTCCATCCTCCGCGACGTCGCCCTGAACCTGCCGATCGCACTCATGCACGTCGGTTCGCTCTACGCCATCGCGGCGACGGCCGGAACCGCGCTCCTCGTGATCCTCGACTCCCTCGACGTCAACATCGTCGTGGCCGCCACCGCCTGCGTCGTCGTGACGACGCTCACCCGGCTCGGCTCCGTGCGGTTCGGATGGAGCCTGCCCGAACAGCGTGCGCTCGGCAGCTGGAAGGTCTGGCGACGGGCCTGACGGTCGGCGGATGCCGCGCGCGCATCGTACGCGGCATCCGACCGTTCGATCAGACCCCGACGGCCTCGCGCCGGCGGCTCTCGACTCGGACGCCCCGCAGCGCTCGGTTCACCGCGGAGACGACGGCCTTCAGCGACGCCGTGGAGATGTCGGCGTCGATCCCGACGCCCCACAGGGTGCGCCCGTCGACCTGGCACTCGACGTACGCTGCGGCGACCGCATCGCCGCCGGCCGACATGGCGTGCTCGCTGTAGTCGAGCACCCGCACGTCGACGCCTTCGGCGTGCAGCACCGAGAGGAACGCCGCAACCGGGCCGTTGCCCTGGCCGTCCGCCTCGACCCGCTCGGCGCCGTCGCGCAATCCCACGCGCACCCGGACTTCGCCCGTCAGTTCGCTCTCGGTGCGAAGTGAGAGCAGCTCGAAGCGACCCCACTTCTCGTCGGGGCGGTCGGCGGGAGCAGGCAGGTACTCGTCGTTGAAGACCCGCCAGATCTCCTCGCTCGAGACCTCGCCGCCCTCGGCGTCGGTCTTGGCCTGCACCACGCCGGAGAACTCGATCTGCAGGCGACGGGGCAGGTCGAGCGCATGGTCGTGCTTGAGCAGGTAGGCGACGCCACCCTTGCCGGACTGCGAGTTGACCCGGATGACCGCCTCGTAGCTCCGGCCGAGGTCCTTCGGGTCGACGGGGAGGTAGGGAACGGCCCACTCGAGCTCGTCGACCGAGACGCCGCGGCGGTCCGCGTCCGCCTCCATCGCCTCGAAGCCCTTCTTGATCGCGTCCTGGTGCGAACCGGAGAACGCGGTGTACACGAGGTCTCCCGCCCACGGCTGCCGCTCCGGCACGCGCAGCTGGTTGCAGTACTCCGCCGTGCGCTTGACCTCGTCGATGTCGGAGAAGTCGATCTGCGGGTCGATGCCCTGCGTGAACAGGTTGATGCCGAGGGCGACGAGGTCGACGTTGCCGGTGCGCTCACCGTTGCCGAAGAGGCATCCCTCGATGCGGTCGGCGCCCGCGAGGTACCCGAGCTCCGCGGCCGCGACGGCGGTGCCCCGGTCGTTGTGGGGGTGCAGCGACAGGATGACGTTCTCGCGGTATGCCAGGTGGCGGCTCATCCACTCGATCGAGTCGGCATAGACGTTCGGGGTCGCCATCTCCACCGTCGCCGGGAGGTTGATGATGACCTTGCGCTCGGGGGTCGGCTCGAACACCTCGAGCACCTGGTTGCACACGTCGACCGCGAACTCGAGCTCGGTGCCCGTGTAGCTCTCGGGCGAGTACTCGTAGTACACCGTGGTGCCCGGAACGGAGGCCTCCATCTCGCGGCACTTGCGCGCGCCATGCAGGGCGATGTCGATGATGCCCTGCCGGTCGGTGCGGAAGACCACCTCGCGCTGCAGCACGCTCGTCGAGTTGTAGAGGTGCACGATCGCCTGCTTCGCCCCACGGATGGACTCGTAGGTGCGCTCGATGAGGTGGTCGCGGGCCTGGGTCAGCACCTGGATCGTCACGTCGTCGGGGATGGCGCCCTCGTCGATGAGGCTCCGGACGAAGTCGAAGTCGGTCTGGCTCGCGCTCGGGAACCCGACCTCGATCTCCTTGTAGCCCATGCGCACGAGCAGGTCGAACATGATGCGCTTGCGCTCGGGGCTCATCGGGTCGATGAGGGCCTGGTTGCCGTCGCGCAGGTCGACGGCGCACCAGCGCGGCGCGGTCGTGATGCGCTTCGACGGCCACGTGCGGTCGGGCAGCTCGACGCGGAGTTGCTCGTGATACGGGCGGTACCGGTGCACGGGCATCGGCGACGGCTTCTGGGTGTTCTGCATGGAGTGCTCTTCTCGCTTACGGATGGTTTTCAGCCGACGACGAACTCCGCAGCGAGGGAGGCCTGGGTTAGGACTCGCTGCGGCAGCTAAGGAGAAGCAGGCCGTGAAGCACGAACCAAGGCTAACACCGACCATGCGGGGCGGCGCAATCGCGGACGAGCGGATGCCCCGCCCGAGGCGCATCCGCCCGTCCGGCTCGCTCCTGGCGGCGGTCGATGGACTCAGTCGACCGCGAGCGCCACCACCGGTGCGACGCGCATCGCGCGACGGGCCGGCGCGACGGAGGCGACGAGGGTGAGCAGCCCTGCCGCAAGCAGGAGCACGCCGAACATCCCCCATGGGATCCCCGGGAAGACGAACACCGGCTCCCCCTGGGCGCCGCCGAGCAGCGACTGGGCGCCGGCCCAGCCGTACCCGAACCCGAGCACGACGCCCGTCAGCGTCGCCGCGACGGTGAGGGCGGCGCTCTCGGCCACGATCATCCGGCGCAGCTGGCTCCGCTCGAAGCCGAGGGCGCGCAGCAGGCCGAGCTCGCGAGTGCGTTGCATCACGCTCAGCGAGAGGGTGTTCACCATGCCGATCGCCGCGATGAGGGCGCTGAAGCCGATGAGCACGGTGAAGACGGCGACGGTGGCGTCGAGCATCCCGTCGATGCCCGCGAAGACCTCGGGGTTCGCCTTCTGCGCCGCGAGGATCATGGCGCGGTAGGACTCCATCGTGACGGCGAACGTCGTGACGAGCGTCACGCCGATGACGAGCCCGATGGTCATGCGCGAGCTGCGCTCGGGGTGGCGGACCGCGTTCTCGGCCGCGAGGCGGACGGCGGGCGAGCCGCCCAGCATCCGGCCGACGAGGCGGAGCACGGGCGGCATGACGATGTGGGCCGCGAGGACGATGCCCGTGAACGAGACGATGCCGCCGGCCAGGCCGATGAGCACACCCGACGGGTCCGAGAGTCCGAGGACGACGCCGATCGCGAGTACGGCGACGCCCACGACGAAGAGGACGAGCGCGGTGACGTTGCGTCCGCGCCGGCGGCCGAGCTCCTCGCGGTCCTGCTCATGCGCGTTGCCGATCGCCTGGACCGGGCGCACCCGGAGCACGCGACGTGATCCCGCCCACGAGGCGAGCCAGGTCGTGAGCACGACGGCGATCGCGGGGAGGACGACGGCGAGGTTGAGGTAGTCGTACGTCGTGGCGGGCATGAGGTCCGTCGCGACCGCGAACTGCTCGAGTCCGAATGCCGCGGCGGTGCCGGTGGCGACTCCGACGATCGCGCCGGCCAGACCGACGACGAGCCCCTCCTTCGCGATGTGCGCGCGCTGCGCGCGAGCGCTCGATCCGATCAGCCGGAGGAGCGCGATGAGCCGCGTCCGACCGGCGACCACCGTCGCGACCGTGTTCGCGGTGACGATCGCGCTCACGTACACGGCGATGACGATGAACACGGTTGCGACGAGGCCGAGCATGAGCGCGACGGTGTCGCTTTCGCCGGTGACGTCGTCGGCGGCGATCGCCGCCGCGAGCAGCCCCGTCACGTGCAGCAGCGCGACACCGAACGTGCCGGCGAGCGTCGCGACGAGGAGCGTGGGCCACTGATCCCTGATCCCGGCCCGCATCATGCCGCGACCTCCATCGACAGCATGAACGACGAGATCTCCTCGGCGCTCGACCGGCTCGCGTCCCGGACGATCCGCCCGTCGGCGAGGAAGACGACTCGATCCGCGTGGCTTGCGGCGATGGGGTCGTGGGTGACCATGGCGATGGACTGCCCGTGCCGCGAGCTCGCCGTCGCGAGCAGCCCCAGCACCTCACGACCGGTGCGCGAATCGAGGTTGCCCGTCGGCTCGTCGGCGAAGAGCAGGTCGGGCCGCGTCGCGAGCGCTCGTGCGATGGCCACACGCTGCTGCTGGCCGCCCGAGAGCTCGTGGGGGCGATGGCCGAGCCGTGCGCGGAGGCCGAGCGACTCGACCAGCTCGTCGATCCACGCCTGCTCCTGCTTCGACGGGCGGCGCCCATCGAGCTCGAACGGAAGCAGGATGTTGCCGCGGGCATCGAGCGTCGGCACCAGGTTGAACGACTGGAAGACGAATCCGATGCGTCGCCTGCGCAGCACGGTCAACGCCGAGTCGGACAGGTCGGTGATGTCGGTGTCGCCCATCCAGGCGCGGCCGGAGGTGGGCGTGTCGAGGCCGGCCATGATGTGCATGAGCGTCGACTTGCCCGAGCCCGA
>JAPSJU010000165.1 GCA_031178025.1 Agromyces sp.
GGCACGGAGTCGATCCGCTCGATCGCCGAGGTGGTGCAGGAGCCCGACCTCGAGTTCAACGAGGGGAAGCGCGCGATCGACCGGGTCGACGGCGCCATCCGCCTCGATCACGTCGAGTACCGCTACGACGCCGGTGCGCCGCCCGCGCTCGACGACGTGTCGCTCGAGATCCGTCCGGGCGAGACGGTCGCCTTCGTCGGATCGTCCGGCTCCGGTAAGTCGACCCTCGTGAACCTCGTGCTCGGCTTCCTCCGCCCCACGCGCGGGCGCGTGCTGCTCGACGGGATCGACATGGAGGAGCTCGACCTGCGCACCTTCCGACGCTTCGTCTCGATCGTGCCGCAGGAATCGGTGCTGTTCGAGGGAACGATCCGCGAGAACATCGTCTACGGCCTCGGCGAGGTGAGTGATGAGCGGGTGTACGCCGCGCTTCGCGACGCGAACGCGCTCGAGATCGTGGAGGCGCAGCCGGACGGATGGAACGCCATCGTGGGTGAGCGCGGCGCGCGGCTCTCCGGCGGACAACGCCAGCGCCTCTCCATCGCGCGCGCGCTCGTGCGCAACCCGCGCGTACTGCTCCTCGACGAGGCGACGAGCGCACTGGATCCCGAGTCGGAGGCCAAGATCAAGGGCGCCCTCGATCTGCTGATGCGCGACCGCACGACGCTCGTGGTCGCGCACCGCCTCTCGACCGTGCGGTCGGCCGATCGCATCGTGGTGCTCGAGCGCGGGCGCATCGTCGAGGTCGGCACGCACCACGAGCTCGTCGCGGCAGGGGGCCGCTACGCCGAACTCCACCGGGTGCAGTCGGCGTGAGCGGAGGCCTCCGTCACGGTCACGCCGGCGCGCGGGCCACCGCCCAGCGGAAGGCGTTCATCAACGAGTACCCGCCGCCCAGCGTCCGGTAGGGCTGAGCGGCGTCGACGACGGTGGCGGCGAGGCGCCGCATGACCTCGTCGGTCTCGCCGAAGAGGATCCCGCGCACGAGCGCTTCGTCGTCCGGTACCGACCACGGCACGGCGACGATGCCCGAATCGACGACCCGGAGGCCCACATCGGCCATGAGCCGCTCGAGGCCGCCGGCGAGGCGCAGCGGGTCGTCGGGCGTCGGCTCCTCGCCCCCGGCGCGCGAGACCGCGTCCTCGATCCGTTCGAGTTCGTTGAGCGTCGTCTCGGCCCAGTTGGCCACGGCGATGAGGCCGCCGGGCACGGCGACCCGCGACGCCTCCGCCAGCGCCGCCGGCCGGTCCACGGAGAACTGCAGCGAGTTGAACGCGGTGACGACGTCGAAGGCGTCATCGGGCCAGGGCAGCCGCTCCGCCGAGCCGAGCCGGATGTCGACGCCCGGCAGCGCCGTCCGTGCCAGCCGCACCATCCCGGCGGCCGGGTCGATGCCCGAGGGCGTACCGCCTCGCCGCGACACGAACACGAGGAAGCCGCCGGCGCCGCACCCCACGTCGAGCACGGTGGACCCGGCCGCGATGCCGGTCGCCTCGACCACCGCCCGCCAGGCCGGCACGGCGACTCGGCCCCAGTGCTCGTCCCATTCCTCGGCCACGCGCGACCATCGTTCGGCGACGGCGTCCTCCACGGCTCCCCCTTCCTTCCCGCACGGCTCGGTCCGATCGGTCACGACGATCCCCGGGCGAGCGCGCCGAGGTGCGCATGCACCGACGAGATCACCACCGAGCCCTCGCCGACCGCCGATGCGACGCGCTTCACCGATCCGCGGCGCACGTCGCCCACCGCGAAGCATCCCGGCACCGAGGACTCGAGCGGCGCGGGACCCGTCACGGGGTCGCCCCGCCACGCCCGACGACCGCCCTCCCCGAGCACGTCCGCGCCGGTGAGCACCGAACCCCAACGATCCCGCAGCACCTCCGGCGCCACCCACTCCGTGTGCGGGCGGGCCCCGATCGTGATGAACACGGCGTCGGCGGCCATCTCGACACGCTCACCCGTCCCGACGCGTTCGAGCACCACGTGATCCAGGCGCGCCGGGTCGGCGGAGGCGCCGGCGTCGACGACCCGGGCGCCCGTGGTGAGGCCGACCCCCGCCGCATCCAACTGGTCGATCAGGTACTTCGACATGCTGTCGGCGAGCGAGGGACCCCGCACGACGAGCGAGACCGAACGAGCGTACCGAGCGAGGTGCAATGCGGCCTGGCCCGCCGAGTTGCCGCCGCCGACGACGAGGACGTCGCGGCCGGCCTGCGCCCGTGCCTCAACCGAGGATGCCCCGTAGAACACCGATGCCCCCACGAACGGCACGAGGCCCGGAGCCGAGAGCCGCCGATAGCTGACGCCCGTCGCGAGCACGACCGCGCGGGCCCGTACGACCTCGCCCGGCGCGACTTCGAGCTCGAACCCGTCCGGCACGACGCGCATGCCCCCGACCCGTCTCGTATGCGCGAACCTCGCTCCGAACACCCACGCCTGCTGGTAGGCGCGCTGGGCGAGCTCCGAGCCGGAGACGCCGCGGGAGAAGCCGAGATAGTTGCGGATGAGCGAGCTCGATCCGGCCTGCCCGCCGATGGCGTCCGACTCGAGCACGACGGTGTCGAGGCCCTCGGACGCCGCGTACACCGCCGCGGCGAGTCCCGCCGGTCCGGCCCCCACGACCGCGAGGTCGACGAGGTGCTCGGGCAGCTCCGTCGTGAGTCCGTACGCACGAGCGAGCTGCGCATCGTCGGGGTCGACGAGGACGCGGCCGTCGGAGGTGCGCACGACGGGGACTCCCGTGTACGCCGTCCCCGCCTCGGCGAGCAGGGCGACGGCGTCGGGGGCGTCGGGGTCGAGGCGCTCGGTCGGCACGCCGCTGCGCGTGAGCCGGCTCTGCAGCACGTGCGTGCGCGGCTGCGCGCGGTCGCCGATGATGGTGAACCCGCGGTGCCGCTTGCCGACGGCAGCCTCCCACTCGCGCAGGAAATCCGTCACGGCGCGGTGGAAGGACTCATCGGGCGAGTGCACGGGACGCACCACGTAGTAGTCGATCTGCAGCTGCGTCATGAGGCGCAGCACGGCGTCGGCGGTGGCGCGGTCCGCCCAGGATCCCCACTCGATGACGAGCCCGCGGCGCACGTCGGGGAAGTGCCGGCGGGCGGCGACGAAGACGTTCTCGTGGGCGCCGACCGGCGAGGCGTCGTCGGCGAGCACGAGCGCCAGCTCGGCGTCGCCCGACCCGGCGATCGACTCGATGACCGAGACCGCCTCGGCCGGCCCGTCCGCGTCGAGGACGCGGTAGTCGGCGGCATACCGGCGCCGGAGGGGTTCGAGCAGCGCGGAGCGCGCTCGCTCGTCGGCCGACACGGCGAGGATCACGGGCGGCCCTGCCATGCGGCGAGTGTAGACCCACGGCCGCGGGATCGCATCCGGTCGCCCCGACGGGGGGATTTACAGGCGCGAGCGCCCGGAGCAGACTGCAGGCATGGCACCGGGCGGTCCCGTGATCCGAACGCCGGACCAGCGGCTTCGCGTGTTCGTGAGCTCGACGCTCCGCGAGCTCGCGTCGGAACGCCGTGCCGTACGTGCGGCGATCGAGCAACTGCATCTCGCGCCCGTGATGTTCGAGCTGGGCGCCCGCCCGCACCCGCCCCGTGAGCTCTACCGCGCCTACCTCGCCCAGAGCGACATCTTCGTCGGGCTCTACGGCGAGCGCTACGGCTGGGTTGCGCCGGGTGAGTCGATCTCGGGCCTCGAGGACGAGTACCGGCTCACGCCGCCCGGCCTGCCCAAGCTCGTCTACATCAAGGAGGGCGTCGACCGCGAGCCCCGCCTCGCTGACCTCGTGAACCGCATCCGCGGCGACGACCAGGTCTCGTACGCCTACTTCGCCGACGCCGCGCAGCTCGCCGAGCTCGTGCGCGCCGACCTCGCGACGCTGCTCGCCGAGCGGTTCACCCTCGTCGCCGGCGGGTCCCCGCCCGGACTCGACGCACCGCCGTCGATGGACGGCGCGGTCGGCGTGCCCGCCGCGCTCACGACGCTCGTCGGCCGGACCCGCGAGCTCGAAGCGGTCGTGGGCCTCCTCTCCGATGCGCAGGTGCGCCTCGTCACGGTCACCGGCCTGGGCGGCATCGGCAAGAGCCGGCTCGCCATCGAGGCGGCGAACCTGGTGCGGGAGGCGTTCCCGGGCGGGGTCGCCTTCGTCGACCTGGCACCCGTGACGGATCCCGCACTCGTGACCGGCGCCATCGCCGCGGCCCTCGGCATCCGCGACATCGGCGACGGCACGCTCGACGAGAAGCTGCGCACGGCGGTGCGCGATCGTCGGATGCTCCTCCTGCTCGACAACGTCGAGCAGGTCGTCGACGCGGCGCCCGCGATCCGGTCGCTGCTGGCGGATGCCCCTCGGCTCGCGATCCTCGCGACCAGCCGCATCCTCCTGCGCCTCTCCGGCGAGCACGGCGTCGAACTCGGGCCGCTCGCGCTGCCCGACCTGCGTCACGGCGCGAGCGTCGCGTCCGCGCTCGGCTCGCCCGCCGTCGACCTCTTCGTGCAGCGGGTCCGCGCGGCGAAGCCCGACTTCGAGCTCACCGACGAGAACGTCGGCGAGGTCGTCCGACTCTGCGCCGCGCTCGACGGGGTGCCCCTCGCGATCGAGCTCGCCGCCGCGCGAGCTCGCCTGCTCACTCCGGCGCAGCTCCTTGAACGGTTCGAACGGCATGTCCTCGAACTCGGCGGGGGCGCCCGCGACCTCCCCGAGCGCCAGCGCAGCATCCGATCGACGATCGAGTGGAGCACCCAGCTGCTGCATGATCGGGAACAGCAGTTGCTCGCCCGCCTCGGACTGTTCTCCGGCGAGTTCACCATCGACGCCGCCGAGTGGATCGCCGAGGGCATCCCGGGTTCCGACGTGCTCGACGACCTCGGCGCGCTCGTCGACGGCAGCCTCGTCCGCCAGCAGGAGCGCGGCGACCGTGCGGTGTTCACGATGCTGACGCCCGTGCGCGAATACGCCCTCGCCCGGCTCGAGGCGCAGCCCGGCGCCGAGGAGCTGCGGGACCGGCATGCCGCCTACTTCGTGCGCCTCGGCGCCGCGGCCGAGCCGGAGCTGGAAGGCCCGGCGCAGCTGCGTTGGATCGAGCGACTGGCGGACGAGTCCGACAACCTGCGCGCCGCCGCGCGACGCCTGCTCGACACCCGCCGGTGGGCCGAGCTCGCGCGCTTCGCCTG
>JAPSJU010000166.1 GCA_031178025.1 Agromyces sp.
GAGGCGCGCGGGGTCCTCGGGGTGACGCCGCGCCCGCGCGGGCTCGACCGCGATCCGTCGCGGTGGAGCATCGTGGCGGCGGCGATCGTGATCGGCTGCCTCGACGTGATCGCGCTCGCCGTGGTGCTCGCGCATTCCGGCTGACCGATCCGGACGAGGAATACTGACCGGCTGCTGTGAGTTGAGCCGAGTACACTCAACTTTTGACCGGTCGACTTGACACCGCGCAGGGCCGCTGCGAAGCTTGAGTCATCGGGACTCAAGTTCCGATTCCATCGACTTCGGTCGCGGCTCGAACGGCCGGGCCGACCGCCGAGACGCGCGTGCGCGGCATCCGCTCGCACCACCGCGCACGGCAGAAGGAGGACACATATGTCACGTGCAGTAGGAATCGACCTCGGCACCACCAACTCGGTCGTCGCGGTTCTCGAGGGCGGCGAGCCCGTCGTCATCGCGAACGCGGAGGGCTTCCGCACGACCCCCTCGGTGGTCGCCTTCACGAAGGACGGCGAAGTGCTCGTCGGCGAGACCGCGAAGCGCCAGGCCGTCACGAACGTCGACCGCACGATCGCGTCGGTCAAGCGCCACATGGGCACCGACTGGAAGAGCTCGGAGATCGACGGCAAGCGGTACACGCCGCAGGAGATCTCGGCGCGCATCCTGCAGAAGCTGAAGCGCGACGCCGAGCAGTACCTCGGCGACACCGTCACCGACGCGGTCATCACCGTGCCGGCGTACTTCAACGACGCCGAGCGCCAGGCCACCAAGGAGGCGGGCGAGATCGCCGGTCTCAACGTGCTCCGCATCATCAACGAGCCGACCGCGGCAGCCCTCGCCTACGGCCTCGACAAGGGCAAGGAGGACGAGCTCATCCTCGTCTTCGACCTCGGCGGCGGCACCTTCGACGTCTCCCTGCTCGAAGTGGGCAAGGACGACGACTTCTCGACGATCCAGGTGCGCTCGACCGCCGGTGACAACCGGCTCGGCGGCGACGACTGGGACCAGCGCGTCGTCGACTGGCTGATCAAGCGCTTCAAGGACTCGACCGGCGTCGACGTCTCGAAGGACAAGATCGCCCTGCAGCGCCTCAAGGAGGCCGCCGAGCAGGCGAAGAAGGAGCTGTCCTCGAACATGAAGGCCAGCATCCAGCTGCCCTACCTCTCGCTCACCGAGAACGGCCCGGCGAACCTCGACGAGACGCTGAGCCGTGCCGAGTTCGAGAACATGACGAGCGACCTGCTCGACCGCACGAAGAAGCCCTTCGAGGACGTCATCCGCGAGGCCGGCATCAAGCTCTCCGACATCGCGCACGTCGTGCTCGTCGGCGGGTCGACCCGCATGCCCGCCGTCTCCGAGCTCGTGAAGCAGGAGACGGGCAAGGAGCCCAACAAGGGCGTGAACCCCGACGAGGTCGTCGCCGTCGGCGCCGCCCTGCAGGCGGGCGTCCTCAAGGGCGAGCGCAAGGACGTGCTGCTCATCGACGTCACCCCCCTCAGCCTCGGCATCGAGACCAAGGGCGGCATCATGACGAAGCTCATCGAGCGCAACACGGCCATTCCCACCAAGCGCAGCGAGACCTTCACGACCGCCGACGACAACCAGCCGTCGGTCGCGATCCAGGTCTTCCAGGGCGAGCGCGAGTTCACCCGTGACAACAAGCCGCTCGGCACGTTCGAGCTCACGGGCATCGCGCCGGCGCCGCGGGGCGTGCCGCAGATCGAGGTCACCTTCGACATCGACGCCAACGGCATCGTGCACGTGTCCGCGAAGGACAAGGGCACCGGCAAGGAGCAGTCGATGACCATCTCGGGCGGATCCGCGCTGCCCAAGGAGGACGTCGAGCGCATGGTGCGCGAGGCCGAGGAGCACGCCGCGGAGGACAAGAAGCGCCGGGAGTCCGCCGAGACGCGCAACTCCGCCGAGCAGCTCGCCTACTCGGTCGAGAAGCTCATCAAGGACAACGACGACAAGCTGCCCGCCGACGTCAAGTCCGAGGTGCAGGGCGACGTCGACGCGCTGAAGTCCGCGCTCGCGGGCGACGACGACGACGCGGTGAAGTCGGCGTTCGACCGGCTCTCGCAGTCGCAGGGCAAGCTCGGCGAGGCCATCTACTCGCAGAGCCAGGCGGATGCCTCGGCGAACCCCGGTGAGGACGCGAGCGCGTCCGGTGCAGCGGGCGACCAGTCCTCCGACGAGGATGTGGTCGACGCCGAGGTCGTCGACGACGAGGACGAGAAGAAGTAGCCATGACCGACGAGAACCAGAACCACGACGAGCCGATCATCCGCGACAAGCGGCGGATCGACCCCGAGACGGGTGAGGTTCGCCGGCCCGAGGGCGCCGATGAGGCGACGGATGCCGCGGCCGACGCGGCGGCGGCATCCGCCCCCGAGGGCGACGCCTCACCGGAGCCCGCCTCCGAGGAGGAGGACGTGCTGACCGTCGACGACATCCTGAACGCCGCGAACGCGGAGGTGCAGGAGCCGAGTGACGAGCACCTCGCCGACCTCAAGCGGGTGACCGCCGAGTACGCGAACTACCGCAAGCGCACCGAGGCGAACCGCGAGGTCGAGCGCGAGCGCGCCGTCGGTGCTGCGGTGGCCGTGCTGCTGCCCGTGCTCGACGACCTCGACCGGGCCGAGAAGCACGGCGACCTCGAGAGCGACGCCCCGTTCGCGACGATCGCCGCCAAGCTGCGCGCGGCGGTCGAGAAGCTCGGACTCACGCCGTTCGGCGAGGCCGGCGAGCCGTTCGACCCGCAGCGTCACGAGGCGATCTTCCAGCAGCCCTCCGACGAGGTGGAGACCGAGACGGTCGGCGAGGTCGTCGAGACGGGCTACCTGCTCGGGGGCACGCTGCTCCGCGCCGCGAAGGTGGTCGTGAAGACGCCGCAGTAGCCGTGCTCGGCCGGCCCGCGGCATCCGCTTCCCGGATGTCGCGGACCGGCCGTACCGGATTTCCGACAGACTTCGATGAAGGAGGTGCCGATGGCCAGTCAGGATTGGTTCGACAAGGACTTCTATCAGGTGCTCGGCGTCTCCAAGGACGTGACCGACGCCGAGCTGAAGAAGGCGTACCGCAAGCTCGCGCGCAAGTACCACCCCGACTCCAACTCGGGCGACGCGGCCGCCGAGGCGAAGTTCAAGGAGATCAGCGAGGCCCACTCGGTGCTCTCGGATCCCGAGCAGCGCAAGGAGTACGACGCGATCCGGGCCATGGGCTCGGGTGCCCGGTTCACGGCGCCGGGCGGCGCGGGCGGCGCGGGGGGCTTCGAGGACGTCTTCGGCACCATGTTCGGCGGCCCGGGGGGACGCCAGTCGACCACCTTCCAGCCCGGCGGCGACTACGACGACCTCCTCGGCGGGCTGTTCGGGGGCGGACGCTTCGGCCAGCCGACCGGCGGCTACCGCGGCTTCGGCGGGCCCAGCAAGGGACGGGATGTCACCGCGTCGACGACGCTCGACTTCATCACCGCCACCAGGGGCGACCAGATCACCCTGCAGACGGCGGAGGGCAAGCCCATCACCGTGCGCATCCCCGCCGGCGTGGCCGACGGGCAGAAGATCCGCCTGCGTGGAAAGGGACAGCCGTCGCCCGACGGCGGCGAGCCCGGCGACCTGGTGCTCACGGTGTCGGTGCGCAAGCACCCCGTGTTCGAGCGTGACGGGCTGAACCTGCGGGTCAACGTGCCGGTGACGATCGCGGAGGCCGCGCTCGGCGCGACGATCGAGGTGCCGACGCTCGGCGGCGAGCCCGTGAAGCTCAAGGTCGCTCCCGGCACGCCCAGCGGCCGGGTGCTGCGCGTCAAGGGCCGCGGCGTCACGACGTCGAAGGGCACGGGCGACCTCCTCGCCGTCGTGCAGGTGGCGGTGCCGTCGCGGCTGTCCAAGGAGGCCGAGCAGAAGCTCGCCGAGTTCGCAGCGCTCCTCCCCGACGAGAATCCGCGCGACGAACTGCTCGCGAAGGCCAGGGCCGTGCGATGAACGAGACGAGCCCGCTCTTCGTGATCTCGGTCGCGGCCGAACTCGCGGGCATGCACCCGCAGACGTTGCGCCAGTACGACCGGCTCGGCCTCGTGTCGCCGAAGCGCACCGCGGGGAAGTCGCGCCGGTACTCGATGCGCGACGTCGTGCAGTTGCGTGAGATCGCCCAGCTCTCGAGCGAGGGGGTCAGCCTCGAGGGCATCCGCCGCGTCCTCGGGCTCGAGGACGAGGTCTCGGCCCTGCGGGAGCGGGTGCGCGAACTCGAGGCGATGCTCGCCGACGAGATGCTCAATCGGCCGGGCCGCCGGGTCTTCGCTGCCGGGTCGGAGGGCGAGGTCGTCTCGCTGCGCGCGGGCACCCGGGTGCGTCGCGAGAACGCCCTGGTCGTGTGGCGGCCGCTCGATCGCTAGCCCGACCGTTCGCCCCACGCCGACGCCGGCGCCTGGACGATCGGCACGGGCGACGTCGTCCAGTTCGCACCGTTGCCGTAGTGGCTCGACGCCCACGGCGACGCCCAGATCGCCGCGGCGACGGCCTGCGCCGAGGTGCCGTCCGCGAGGGCGGCCACGATCGCGGAGTAGAACGAGCGCTTCCTGAGGTTGTCGGCGGCGTACCACGCGGCCGTGTCGAGGCTGTCGTAGCTGCCGAGGCCGCTTCCGCCGCCCGAGCCGTGCCCGTTGTTCAGCGGATTGTTCCGGTTCCACCAGTCGTCCGGGCCGTTCTCCTCGCGCATCCACTGGAGCATCACCGCGACGTTCTCGCCGGTCAGGGGCCAGCCGCCGTAGTGGAGCACGAGCTTCGCCCAGTCCTCGTTCGTGCCCGATGCGATGAGCGTCTCGGGTCCGGTCGACGCCGTGTACGACTCCTGCGACACCGCGGGCGCAGGCACGCCGGGGCCGACCTCGAGGGCCTGCACGCCGGCCGAGTGCGCGTCGATCGCGCCTTGCGGCACGGGTGTCGTGAGCCCCGCCGGCTGGGGGGCGAGCGCGAGCGTGGCCAGGATGCCGAAGACCGCGGCCGTCGAGCACAGGGTCAGCCACCCTCGGGCCCCGCGGGCGCGGGCGGCAGGCGCCGCGGCCCCGTGTCGTGCCGCGCGTCGCCCCGGTGCCTGGTTCCGCTCCGCGTGCCGCATGCGGGCCCGAGGGTACCAAACCGAGTGGCATGCCGCCTGT
>JAPSJU010000167.1 GCA_031178025.1 Agromyces sp.
CTCGTCACCGGTTCGCACCCAGGACTCGCCACGCAACCACTCGGGCTCGAGCAGGTCAAGGGGGTTGTCGCCGTCCCGGGGCACGACGGAGGGTGAACCGCACGACTGCGCCGACGGTGCAGCGCGGGAGGGGATGACGATGGTCGAGTCGACGCCGCGCACGGGTTCCGACACCGCCCGCACCATCGGCCGCCGGCCGAAGCTGAGCTGCAACGTGGTGCCCGGCGTGCATCGCCTGGAGCACGCCTACGTGAACAGCTACCTGCTCGAGGAGGCCGGGGCGCTCACGATCGTCGACACCGCCCACCCGAGCACCTGGCCGGTGATCCACCACGTGATCCGTGCGCTCGGACGCCGGCCGGATGACGTGAGGGCGATCGTGCTCACGCATGCCCACTTCGACCACCTCGGCTTCGCGCGGCGCGCGCAGGAGGAGTGGGGGGTGCCGATCCTCGCGCACGCCGAGGAGCAGGAGCTCGCGGCGCATCCGTACCACTACGCGCACGAGAACCCGCGGCTCATCTACCCCATCCGGCATCCGAAGGCCATCCCGGCGCTCTTCGGCATGGTGCGCGCCGGCGCACTGAGGGTGAAGGGCGTGACGAGGCTCGTGCCGATGCTGCCCGGCGAGGTGCTCGACGTCCCGGGCCACCCCCGGGTGGTCTTCACTCCCGGGCACACCTTCGGGCACTGCGCGCTCGCCGTCTCGGGCACGGACGCGGTGCTGAGCGGCGACGCCCTCGTCACGTACAACCCGTACACGGGCGGCGAAGGCCCGCAGATCGTCTCGGGTGCGGCCACCGCCGACAGCGCCCAGGCCCTCGCCTCGCTCGTCGAGCTGGCGGAGACCCGCGCCTCGGTCGTCCTGCCCGGCCACGGCCCGCCGTGGCACGGCGGCTCCGGTTCGGCGGCGTCGATCGCTCGCGCCGCCGGACCGTCCTGAGGATTCGGCTTCGGCACACGCCTCATTCATGAGCCGTTCAGATTCGCGTGTTCGGCTAGGTTGAGCCCGACGCCCACCGGAGTGCGTCCACCACCGAACCGATGGGATGAACCGTGACCACCCGTACGGCTGAGTATCCGCGGCCGGACCATTTCCTCCTCCACATCAGCGACACCCACGTGCTCGCGGGCGGCCGCCTGCTCTACGACCGGGTGGCGAGCGAACACCACCTGCGCTCACTCTTCGACGAGTTCGAGGCATCCGGTGCTCGGCCGGAGGCCATCGTCTTCACGGGCGACCTCGCCGACAAGGGCGAACCGGATGCGTACGACCGCATCCGCCGCGTCGTCGACCCGGTCGCCGCGCGCCTCGACGCGCAGGTGATCTGGGTCATGGGCAACCACGACGACCGGGCGGCGTTCCGCCGTGGGCTCTTCGGCGATGACGCGGGCGGGTACCGGCCCGTCGATCGCGTCGACGACGTCAACGGGCTGCGCGTCATCACCCTCGACTCGACGGTGCCGGGCCGCCATCACGGCGAGGTCGCACCCGCCCAGCTCGACTGGCTCGCCGAGGAGCTCTCCATCCCGGCGCCGCACGGCACGATCCTCGCGATGCACCACCCGCCCGTGCCGAGCGTGCTCGACCTGGCCGTCTCGGTGGAGCTGCGCGACCAGGCGGGGCTCGCCGAGGTGGTCGAGGGCAGTGACATCCGCTCGATCATCGCCGGTCACCTGCACTACTCCTCGACCGCGATGTTCGCGGGCGTCCCCGTGTCGGTGGCGTCGGCGAGCTGCTACACGCAGGACCTCAACGTGCCCGTCGGCGGCACCCGCGGGCGCGACGGCGCACGCGCGTTCAACCTCGTGCACGTGTATCCGTCGACGGTGCTGCACTCGGTCGTGCCGCTCGGCTCGTTCCCGGCGCTGGACTGGATCGACGCCGATGAGAGCGCACGCCGCCTCGGCGCGGCGGGCGTCAGCATCCCCGAGGCCACGACGCCGGCCGTGCCCGGGGAACCGCCGTTCACGATGCCGATCCCGGTGCTCGCCTAGCGCTCACCGTCGGCGGATCGGGGCTCAGGCGGTCAGGTCGGGCGCGCCGAGTGCCACCGCCTGCATGGCCTGCCCGGACGGGAGGTCGTGCCCGAGCGGTGCGGACTGCCCGGCCTGGGCGGCATCCGTCGCCTCCTTCTCCCACGGGGCGGGGAAGGGGAAGTAGCGCTCGAGGAAGTCGATGACGGCGGCGGTGCGCTCCTCGACGGGGATCTCGGGGAAGCTGCCGTCGTTCAGGCAGAACATGTCCTGGTCGCGGCGCTTCAGCAGCCGCTTCATCCCGGGAAGCGCCTTGCGGAGGGTCGTCTCGATGTACTTGACCTTCGCGTCGGTCTGCACGACCGCCTTGCCCGTGAGCAGGCCGTAGTAGTGGTACAGCGAGTTCGTGACCGAGATGTCGGTCGCCGAACGGAACCGGCTCGCCGCGGTACGGCGGAACTCCTCGGGGAAGGCCGCCTCCAGCTCGGCCATGACGCTCTTGCGGAGCGGCGCGGCGCAGTGCTCGAGGTGGCGGGTCGTGACCTTGCCGAAGCGCTCGCGGAGGAGCGCACGGTTCACGCGAGCGGCGTTCTCGAAGCCCGAGCGACCGGGGTGGGTGTCGCCGAGCCCGATGCGGGTCGACGCCTCGACGAACTTGGTGATGCCGCCGGGTGAGAAGAAGAGCGACGGGCTCACCGGCCGGCCGAAGAACATGTCGTCGTTCGAGTAGAGGAAGTGCTCGGCGAGCCCCTCGATGCGGTGCAGCTGGCACTCGACGGCATGGGAGTTGTGCGTCGGAAGCACGGAGGGGTCGGCGAACATCTCCTCGCTGCGCACGATGGTGACCTTCGGATGCTTCGCGAGCCAGTGCGGTGCGGGCGAATCGGTCGCGATGAAGATGCGCCGGACCCACGGTGCGAAGAGGTGCACCGACCGCAGCGCGTACTTCAGCTCGTCGATCTGCCGGTATCGCGCCTCGGAGTCGTCGCCCTCGCCGACGACGTAGCTCTGCATGCGCTTGGCGCGCTCGCGCACGAACTCGTCGCTCGAGCCGTCGACCCAGGAGAAGACCATGTCGATCTCGAAGTCGACGTCGCTCGCGAGCGGCGAGAACATGTGCTCGAGCGTCGACCATTCGCGACCGTAGCGGCGGACGGTGTCGTCGATCGCCTCGGAGCGCGGGAGCGAGCGACGCATGAGCGCGTTCTCGATCGGCGCCTCGATCGTGTCGTCGCCGAATCGCCAGAACTCGAGCTGCACGCCCGTCTCGCGCCCGTAGCGCAGTCGGCCGACGGGCTCGATGCGGGGACGGTAGAGCCGGAGCACCGAGGCCTTGCGATGTGCCGAGAGACGGCCGTCGGCGACGAGGACCGGGTGGGACTCGGCGGCGCGGGCCGGCTCGATCGCGGCCGCATAGAACGGCTCGTTGGCGAACGCGATCGCGAGTGCGCGGGCGATGGCCTTGCGATCGGCACGGTCGACGGCGATGACCGGCCGGTCGTCGCTGCCCCGCACGAGCAGGTGGCGGATGCCCGCCTCGTCGAGGGCCGCGCCGACGGCGAGCAGGTCCTCGACCATCGACTCCTGCGGGGTCATGTGGCCGTTGCGCAGCGCGTACTGCCCCTTGCGCATGACGAGATCGTCGCGATCGAAGCGAGCGGCACTCGGGGCGGATGCCACGAGCACGAGTTCCGAGGCATCCGAAAGGCGCATCGGCGGTGCCGTCGCCGGCTCCCGTCGCGCGAACGCGTCGCCGTCGTGGTGGCGGTGGCGCCGGTGCGCTCGATCTCGGTCGGAACTCGTCACGGAAGGATGGCCTCCAGGGGTGGGTGGGCTCGGTGCATCCGGCACGAAGTGCCGGACATCCGATTCTACTCGCCGCGTGTTCCCGCCGCCGCGCACGCGATGAACTGGTATTGGGCTTCGTGCGCGCGGGGCGCGAGCCGCAAGCTGTGCGCGCGCACATGTTGCCGGCGTAGCGTCCGGACATGACGACTCCTCAGCTGGCCTACGGCGCCGGCACGGTGCAGGCATGAACCTCGACGACGTCGGCCGACAGGGCATCGGGCCCTTCTCCCTCGACCACGTGCTTCCCAGCGAGCTGCCGGACTCGCTCGGCACCGTCGATGCGCCCGATCGCTACGTGGTCACCGCGATCTTCTCGCGACGGCCCGACCCGCTCGAGCTCGAGATGCTCGGCGCCCCTGCGGTGCACGAGCAGCTCGCCGCCGCCGGGTATCCGCACGTCACGCTCACGCCGGCGGACCGGCGACTGCTCATCGGCGGCACCAACCTGCACGAGCTCGAGTCCGGACTCGCCCACACCATCGGCATGATCCTTTCGACGATCGGCGAGCGCGTCGCCGACCGGCGGGTCGTGCGCGAGGAGGAGCGCGAGGAGCTCCGGCAGCACGAGGCGGCCAGGGCCGCCACCGTCGTGGCCGCTGCGGCACGGATCAGCTTCGATCCCAGCAGCTCGCACTACCGGTGAGGCGCGACTCGACGGTTGCTGAGAGCTGCACGTGAACATCCGAGGATTCCTTGGGTCCGGAGTAGCCTGAACGCATGTGGACGGCGATCGGCTCGTCCCGTCGTTGACACGATCGTCGGACCTTTCTCGACGGCGCGGCGACGTCGAGCCGGCATCGGCGCCTGCACGCTGCCCCGAGGTACGGGGCGCTGGAGGAGGTGGCATCGTGGCCATCGAGACAACACCGTCGTCCCGTTCGAGCATGCGTCCGCAGCAGCGTCGGACCAGGGAGACGAACAGCGACTTCACCGATCTCGCCCGGCTGGTGCACGCCGCCGGCCTGATGCGCCGTCGCTACGGCTACTACTGGACGAAGCTCATCGCGGTGCCCCTGCTCGTCGGTGCGGCGATCGCCGTCTTCATCTGGATCGGCGACAGCTGGTGGCAGATGTTCACCGCCGTCGGCTTCGCGTTCCTCTTCACGCAGATCGCGTTCCTCGGCCATGATGCGGCGCATCGGCAGATCTTCCGCTCCGGGCGGTGGAACGACTGGGTCAGCCTGATCCTCGGTGATCTCTTCGTCGGCATGAGCTACGGCTGGTGGCAGCACAAGCACACGCGCCACCACGCCAATCCCAACCGCATCGGCGCCGACCCGGACATCGACCTCCCCGTCGTGGCGTTCACCCC
>JAPSJU010000168.1 GCA_031178025.1 Agromyces sp.
TGGTCGGCTCCGCGGTGGCGGTGGCGGGCGCGGGTGAGGCCGTCGGGGCGTCGGTTCCGGCGGGCCCGCCGGGTCCTGCGGTGCAGCCCGCGAGCAGGGCGACGGATGCCGCTGCGACGAGGACGAGGCGGGCTGAACGCAGGCGGGACGGGTGGAGCGGGCGCGGCATGTGACGAACCCTATCAATGGTGCCCGGTAGGATTTGCGGGTGACTCCCGACGATCTCTCGCGTGCCCTGTTCGCCCTCGTGAACGGGCTCGTCGAGCGACGTCGGGCGAGCGGAGACGACGTGTCGCTCGAGCTCTCGCCCGCCCAGTTCACCCTCGAGCGCCCGAAGCTGCGCGAGCACGGCGACTGGGCCTCGAGCATCGCGATGCGCATCGCCAAGCCGCTCGGCTCGAACCCGCGCGAGATCGCCACGGCGCTCGCCGCAGAGCTCGCCGAGGTCGCGGGCGTCGCGAGCGCCGAGGTCGCGGGACCGGGCTTCATCAACATCCGACTGGATGCGGCTGCGGCGGGTGCGCTCGCGAAGACGATCGTCGAAGCCGGCGCCGCGTACGGGCGCAGCGATTCGCTGGCGGGCGGCGGGCGCATCAACCTCGAGTTCGTGTCGGCCAACCCGACCGGCCCGCTGCACATCGGACACACCCGCTGGGCGGCGCTCGGCGATTCGATCGGGCGCGTGCTGCGCGCTGCGGGGGCCGATGTCGCGAACGAGTACTACATCAACGACGCCGGCAGCCAGATGGACACCTTCGGCATCTCCGTCCTCGCCGCTGCGAAGGGGGAGCCCACGCCCGAGGGCGGCTACCCCGGCCTCTACATCGCCGACCTCGCGAAGCGGGTGCTGGAGCGGGAGCCGAAGCTCCTCGAGCTCGACGACGCGGTCGCCCTGCACACGGCGAAGGAGATCGCCTACGAGCTCCAGCTCGATGAGATCCGCGCGTCGCTCGAGCGCTTCAACGTGCACTTCGACGTGTGGACGAGCGAGCGAGCGCTCCACGCGAAGGACGGCGAGGGCGTCTCGGCGATCGACGCCGCCGTCGAGCGGCTCCGAGCCCAGGGCCACGTCTACGACGAGGATGGCGCGATCTGGGTCCGCACGACCGACTTCGGCGACGACAAGGACCGGGTGATCCGCCGCGCGAACGGCGTGTACACCTACTTCGCCGCCGACGCCGCGTACTACCTCGACAAGGGCGACCGCGGCTTCACGCACAAGATCTACCTGCTCGGTGCCGACCACCACGGCTACGTGCACCGCCTCAAGGCGCTCGCGGGCGCCGCGGGCGACGATCCCGAGAAGGACGTCGAGGTGCTCATCGGCCAGCTCGTCAGCATCAACGGCGCGAAGCTCTCCAAGCGCGCCGGGAACATCATCGAGCTCGACGACCTGCAGGCCTGGCTCGGCACCGACGCGCTGCGGTACACGCTCGCTCGCTATCCGGCGGACTCGCCGCTCGCGATCGACCCCGAGGTGCTCCAGCGTCGTGGCAACGACAACCCGGTGTTCTACGTGCAGTACGTGCACGCGCGCACCACCCAGCTGGCGCGCAACGTCGCCGAGTCCGGCGTCGATCGCTCCGCGTTCGCTCCCGAGCTCCTCGACCACGAGACCGAGTCGGCGCTCCTCGGCGCGCTGCAGGAGTTCCCGCGCATCGTCGCCCAGGCGGCCGAGCTCCGCGAACCGCATCGCGTGGCGCGCTACCTCGAGGAACTCGCCGGCCTCTACCACCGCTGGTACGACAACTGCCGCGTGCTCCCGCTCGGCGACGAGCCGGTGACCGACCTGCACCGCACGCGCCTGTGGCTGAACGACGCGACCGGCCAGGTCATCCGCAACGGCCTCGACCTGCTCGGCGTGTCGGCGCCCGAGCGCATGTGAGCGTCGCGACATGATCATGGCCGGGCGCGACGAGCGCCCCGCCGCCGACGCGTTCCGCGAGGAGATGCTCGCGTCGGCGCCGCAGGACGACGCTCGACGCGGCAGCGGAGCCGGCCGAGCGTGGATCGCCGTCCTCGTCGTCCTGGCCGTGGTCGCCGCCCTGCTCGTGGTCGCCGACGTCGTGACGCGCGGCATCGCCGAGGCCCGGGTCGCGGAGCAGCTCGAGGCGAACCTGCCCGAGGGCGTCGAGGGTGAGATCGACGTGTCGATCGGCGGGTTCTCGGTGATCGCGCAGTACGTGACCGGCTCCATGGACGAGGTGCGGCTGAGCGCGCCCGAGCTCGTCGTCGCCGGCGCTCCGGTCGACGTCGCCGTCCGACTGCGCGACGTGCCGCCGGCACTCGACGGGCCGGTCGGACGGATCGACGCCTCCGTCCGCGCCGACGCGTCCTCGGTGGACGCGCTCGTGACGCTCGCGGGAGTCGAGGGCGGGGTGACGCTCGGCGACGGCGAGGTCGCCTACGAGCGATCCGTCGAGGTGATCGGCGTTCCCCTCCGCGTCGTCGTCACGGCCACGCCGGTGGCCGCGGGCGACACTGTCGTGCTCGAGTCCGTCGCGGCCGAGCTCGCCGCCGGCGACACCTCGGTGGACGTGTCCTCGCTCGTCGATCGCGTGCTCGGCGACGGCCCGGCCGAGATCTGCGTCGCGGAGTACCTGCCCGACGGTGCGCGCCTCGGTGCGATCGCCATCACCCCTGGCGGCGTCCGCGTCGACCTCGACGCCGAGCGCCTCTCGCTCGACGAGCGGAGCCTCGCCACGATGGGCGCCTGCAGCTGACCCGTCCGGTCCGTCGCCGATTCGGCGCACCCGAGGGGCGTCGGTAGACTCGGGCGGAAGGCCGTCCCACAAGGGCGGCACGCACAGCAGGCTTCAGGAACCGATCCGGGTTCGCTCGCCGCGAGCGATCCAGCGAACGTTCCCTCACGTGAGGTTTCCCGTGTCATCCACCCCCGCAACGCTTCCCGACTGGCTCCGCGTGCCCGACGACCCCAATGCGCTTGCGCCGCAGGTCTGGCCGGAGGGGGCGCACCGCGACGAGCGCGGACGCCTCGTCGTCGGCGGTGTCGATGCCGTCGAGCTCGCCTCGCGATTCGGCACGCCGCTCTACGTCGTCGACGAGGCGGATGCACGGAACCGGGCGGCGCGCATCAAGGCCGCGTTCGACGCCGCGGCGGCATCCATCGGCACCGACGTGACGGTCTACTACGCCGGCAAGGCGTTCATGTCCGGCGAGATCGTGCGATGGATGACCGAGGGCGGCCTGTCGATCGACGTGTGCACGGGTGGCGAGCTCGCCGTGGCGCTCGCGGCCGGGGCTCCGCCCGCCCACATCGGGTTCCATGGCAACAACAAGTCGCTCGCCGAGATCGAGGCGGCCGTCACGGTCGGACTCGGCACGATCATCATCGACAGCGAGCTCGAGCTCGAGCGCGTGGCGGATGCCGCGGCGCGGGCCGGCCGAGTGCAGCGGGTGCGGCTCCGCGTGAACAGCGGCGTGCACGCCTCGACGCACGAGTTCCTCGCCACCGCCCACGAGGACCAGAAGTTCGGGGTCTCGCTCGAGCGTGCGGTCGAGCTCGGCACGCGCATCCGCGCGCACGCCTCGCTCGACTTCCTCGGACTGCACTGCCATATCGGCTCGCAGATCTTCGACTCGGCCGGTTTCGCCGAATCGGCGGAGCGCCTGCTCGCCGCGCACGCCGAACTCGCTCGCATCGCTCCGGTGCCCGAGCTCAACCTGGGCGGCGGCTTCGGCATCGCCTACACCACGGCCGACGATCCCACGCCCATCGAACGGATCGCCCTCGGCATCGCCGAGGCGGTCGCGAGCGGATGCCGCGCGAACGGCGTTCCCGTGCCGAAGCTCGCGTTCGAGCCCGGCCGCTCGATCATCGGCCCGGCGGGTGTCACCCTCTACACCGTGGGAACGATCAAGCCCGTGCCGATCGAAGGCGGATGGCGCCACTACGTCTCGGTCGACGGCGGCATGAGCGACAACGTGCGCACTGCCCTCTACGGCGCCGACTACTCCGCGCGCATCGCCTCCCGCGTCTCCGACGCGCCGCCGGCGCTCGTGCGCGTCGCGGGCAAGCACTGCGAGTCGGGTGACATCGTCGTCGACGCCGAGTACCTTCCGCACGATGTCGGACCCGGCGACCTGCTCGCCGTCGCCGCGACGGGCGCCTACTGCTGGTCGCTGTCGAACAACTACAACCACGTGCCCAGGCCACCCGTCGTCGCCGTGCGCGACGGGGCGGCCCGCGTGATCGTCCGCGGCGAGACCGTCGCCGACCTCCTCGCCCGCGACGCCGGGCTCGATGCATCCGCCACCGCCGAAGGAGCCCCTGCATGATCGAGTACCGCACCATCCGAGTCGGACTGCTCGGGGCGGGGTCCGTCGGCTCGCAGGTGGCACGTCTCCTGCTCGAGCACGGCGACGAGCTGACGCAGCGCATCGGGGCGCACATCGAGCTCGCGGGGATCGCGGTGCGCAACACCTCGGCCGTACGTGACGTCGCCCTGCCCGCGGAGCTGTTCACGACCGACGCGGAGTCCCTCATCATGGGCTCCGACATCGTCATCGAGCTCATGGGAGGCCTCGAGCCGGCCCGCACCCTCGTGCTCGCGGCGATCGCCTCGGGTGCCGACGTCGTCACCGGCAACAAGGCCCTGCTCGCGTACCACGGGCCGGAGCTCTTCGCCGCGGCGGAGCAGGTCGGCGCGCAGCTCTCCTACGAGGCGGCCGTCGGCGGTGCCATCCCGATCATCCGTCCGCTTCGGGACAGCCTCGCGGGCGACCGCATCGAGCGGATCCTCGGCATCGTGAACGGCACGACGAACTTCATCCTCGACCGGATGGACTCGACCGGCGCCTCCCTCGAGGACGCGCTCGCCACGGCGACCGAGCTCGGCTACGCCGAGGCCGACCCCACCGCCGACATCGGCGGGTACGACGCGGCGCAGAAGGCGTCGATCCTCGCGAGCCTGGCATTCCACACGACGGTCCCGGTCGAGGCGGTGCACCGCGAGGGCATCACCTCGGTCACCGCAGAGCAGGTCGAGTCGGCCAAGCAGGCCGGATTCGTCGTCAAGCTCCTCGCGATCTGCGAGCGCCTCATCGACGCGGAGACGGGTGAGGAGGGCGTCTCGGCCCGCGTCTACCCGGC
>JAPSJU010000169.1 GCA_031178025.1 Agromyces sp.
TCGTCATCGTGTGTTTCGCCCTTCGTCGCGCGAGTCTCGATGTCGTTGTGACATCGTTGTCAATGAACGCGGGCGATGCTACGCACTGTCCGGCGGACAATGCAAGGGCGCAGCTCGGCACGGGTGTCGCCCGGCTGCGTGGTTCGACCGGGCGAGCACGCGATGGGCTGCCGCACGTCACGCAGGAAATCCGCCGACTCGAGGCGCCCAGGGGCTCGAACTCGCGATTCTCCTGCGGAAGCGCGTGGCGTGGCGCGTTGCCCCGCGCCCGCGCGCCTCAGCCGAGGCGACTGGTCAGCTGGGGAACGCCGGCTCGAGCTCCTGCGCACGCGGCGTGCGGAGCAGGGCGCCCTCGTGGCGCACGGTCGCCGCGGCGATCTCCATCGCCTCGTGCAGGGCATGCGCCCACGCCGTGCTCGTCGTCGGCAGCCCGTCGAGGGCGACGCGTCGCACGATCGCGGCGAGGGTGGCGTCGCCGGCGCCCATCGTGTCGACCACCGGGCCGGGCAACGGCACGATCGGCGCATGCACGCGACTGTCGCCGTGGTGCAGCGTCGCTCCGTCACGGCCGGCCGTGGCCAGCACCGCGTCGGCGCCCGCCACGCGGAGCCGCCCGACGAACGCGTCGAGCGAGTCGCCGAGGAGCAGCTCCGCGTCCTCGTCGCCGACCTTGACGAGCAGCGAGCGCGACGCGAAATCCTCGAAGTTGGCAAGGAATCGCCGGCGATCGGCGAGCATCCCGGCACGCGGATTGCCGTCGACGATCACGCGCAGGCTCGGATCGGCGATCGCGGCGACGAGCTCGGCGTACTGCTCGTCGTCGTCGAACGGGAAGCAGCTGACCACGACGAGGGCGGCCCCGTCGATCGCCGACCGCACCGATGCATCGAAGCGGATGCGCCGTTGCCTGGCGGCGTCGTTGAATTCGTAGCGGGGTTCGCCCTCGGTGCGGTCCGAGATCGCACGGGACGAGCCGAGCGGCGCGGGGCTGTCGACGAGTCCGACGCGGTAGTCGCGCAGGTAGGCGCGGATGCGCTCGCCCGGCTCGTCGTCGCCGACCATCGCGACGAGGGCGGTCTGCTCGCCGAGCAGCGCCACTCCGACGGCGACGTTGAGCGCGGCGCCGCCCACGAACTCCCGGGAGCCGCGGGGGTCGCGCAGCTCGTCGATGAGGGCGTCGCCGATGACGATGGTGCGTGCGGTCCCCGCTCCGGTGCTCGCGAGGCGGCCGGATGCTGCGGCGTCGGTGTGCGGCATCCGCTCAGCCCTGCTCTCTGGGCGGGATCTCGCCCGATCCGCGTTCGACGAGTCGTGTGGGCACGATCGTGCGGGTGGGCGGGGAGGCGTCGCCGTCGAGCCGAGCGAACACGCGCTCGGCGGCGGCACGGCCGATCTGCTGGGGATCCTGGGCGACGACGGTGACCCCCGGGTCGAGCAGGTCGCCGAGCGGCACGTCGTCGAAGCCGACGAGGGCGGTGTCGCGGTGCCGTCCGAGTTCGCGCAGCGCGCGGATCACGCCGATGGTCACGAGGTTCTGGCTGCTGAAGATCGCGGTGGGCGGTGCGGGGTTCTCGAAGAGCGCGAGCGTGGCGAGCCGGGCCGACTCCTCGTCGTGCAGTCCTTCGACGACGGGGACGTCGCGGGTCGCGACGCCGGCGCGGCCGAGCTCCTCGAGGAATCCGCGTCGTCGCTCACGAGCGGTCTGGATGACCGCCTTGTCGCCCAGGTAGGCGACGTTCCGGTGGCCGAGCTCGAGCAGGTGGCGGGTCGCGAGCGCCGCCCCCTCGGCGTTGTCGCTCACGACCGCGTCGGAGGTGATCCCGGCCGGCTCCCGGTCGACGAAGACGACGGGGGTGCCGCGACGGAGTTCGGGCGCGAGGTACGCCTGGCTCTCGGAGACCGTGGTGAGGATGAGGCCGTCGACGCGGCGGCGCAGGAACGCGGCCACCGATTCCTGCTCGCGGTCGGGGTCGTCGTCGAGGCTCGACGCGAACACCGCGACGCCGCGCTCGGAGGCGGCGTCCTCCACCGCGCGGTGCACGGCCCCGGCGAACGGGTTGTCGACGCTGCCGACGAGCAGGCCGAGCGTCCGGGTGCGTCCGTCGGCGCGGCGGAGGTTGCCCGCGTGCAGGTCGGGCTGGTAGTCGAGCGTGCGGGCCGCCGCGGTGACTCTCGCGATCGTCGCGGCCGAGACGTTGGGTTCGCCGTTGATGACGCGAGAGACGGTCTTCACGCCCACGCCGGCGAGAGCGGCGACGTGGCGCATGGTGGGACGCGAGCGGCCGTCCGGTGTGGTGCTCGCTTCTGACAACGGTGTCACAATCGGGTCTCCAATGTGCAAGATGGACTTGACTATACACATCTGGATGGTCTAGACCTAACGATGACATCGTTGTCAGGGTGACAACGGTCCCCCACCACCCAGAGGAGATTCACCGATGAATCACGCAGCATCCGGCGCACGTCGCCGCCGCCTCATCGCCGCGGGCTCGCTCGCCGCCGCCGCCGCTCTCGCCTTCACCGGATGCGCCTCTGGCGGATCCGCCGATGCCGGCGAGGGGGAGGACACCGTCGGCGTCTCGCTCATCGTGAAGACGACGACGAACCCGTTCTTCGTCGCCATGCAGGACGGCGCCGAGGCCGCCGCCGACGAGCTCGGCGTCGAGCTGACGCTCGCCGCCGGCAAGGAGGACGGCGACGAGGACACCCAGATCCAGGCGATCGAGAACGCCATCTCGAAGGGCGACGCCGGCATCCTCATCACGCCGAACGGCCCCGGCGTCGAGGATGCGCTCGTGAAGGCCCGCGACGCCGGCCTCTTCGTCATCGCGCTCGACACCCCGCCCTCCGACTCCGAGGCCGTCGACATCACCTTCGCAACGGACAACTTCCTCGCGGGACAGGAGATCGGCAAGTGGACCGCCGCGAAGCTCGCCGGCGAGAAGGCCACCATCGCCCTCATCGACCTCTTCGACGACAAGGTCGTCTCGGTCGACGTCGCGCGCGACCAGGGCTTCCTCGACGGCATGGGCATCGACCTGGCCGACGAGGCCGCGAACGGCGACGAGGAGCCGACCGGCAGCTACAGCGGCGGCGAGTACGAGATCGTCGGCAACGAGGCATCCCAGGGCGCCGAGGACGGCGGACGCACCGCCGCCGAGACCCTGCTCTCGAAGAACCCGGACATCAACGTCGTCTACACGATCAACGAGCCCGCCGCCTATGGCGCATACGAGGCGTTCAAGGCGGCCGGCAAGGAGGACGTCATCGTGGTCTCGGTCGACGGCGGATGCGCCGGCGTCGAGCAGACCGCCGAGGGCATCATCGATGCGACGAGCCAGCAGTACCCGGTCAAGATGGCCGAGCTGGGCGTCCAGGCGATCTTCGACCTCGTGACGACGGGCGAGGCCCCCGAGAACACCGACGGCCTCGACTTCTACAACACGGGCGTCGCGCTCGTGACCGACGACCCCCAGGACGGCGTCGAGTCGATCGACACGACCGAGGCGAGCGAGATCTGCTGGGGCTGATCCGCTGGTCCCCAGCACCGCATCGTGAGGCGGTGCGCGCGGGCCCGGATGCCTCGGCCGTCGCCGCGGCATCCGGACGCTCCCGCCGCACCGCCCCACTCCCGAACATCGGAGAATCAACGTGAGTCAGCACACGACGACCGAACCGCCGACCTCGGCGCTCGATCTCGCCGAGGAGTTCCTCGACCGCACCACCCCCCTCAGTCGCATCCGAAACACCCTCCACCGCTATCCGGCGATCAGCCCCGCCATCGTGCTCGTGCTCGCCGTCATCGTGTTCGGGCTGCTCAACGAGCGGTTCCTGAACCCGGCGAACCTCTCGCTCATCACGCAGCAGGTGGCGGTCGTCGGCACGCTCGCCATCGCGCAGACGCTCATCATCCTCACCGCGGGGATCGACCTCTCGGTCGGCGCCGTCATGGTGCTGAGCTCGATGGTCATCGCGCAGGCCACGGTGCAGGCGGGCCTGCCCGCGGTGCTCGGCCTCGCCCTCGGGCTCGCGGTCGGCCTCGCCGCCGGCGCGCTCAACGGCTTCCTCGTGACGCGCCTGAAGCTGCCGCCCTTCATCGTGACGCTCGGAACGCTGAACATCTTCGTCGCGCTCACCCTGCTCTACTCGAGCGGCGCGACCGTGCGCGGCGGCGAGATGCCCGACCTGCTCACCTGGACGGGCGCCACGTTCGACCTCGGCGGCGTGAACATCACCGTCGGCGTGCTCATGATGCTGATCCTCTACGTCGTCATCGCGCTCATCCTGCAGAAGACCGCGTGGGGCCGGCACGTCTATGCGGTCGGCGACGACAAGGAGTCGGCGCGGCTCGCCGGCATCCGGGTCAACCGCGTGCTCATGAGCGTCTACCTCGCCGCGGGCGCCATCCTCGCGATCGGCGCCTGGATCCAGATCGGGCGCACCAACGCGGCGTCGCCGAACGCGGGCGCCGACCTCAACCTCGACTCGATCACCGCCGTCGTCATCGGCGGCACGAGCCTCTTCGGCGGACGCGGCACGGTCTGGGGCACCCTCCTCGGGGCGCTCATCGTGGGCGTCTTCCGCAACGGGCTCTCCCTCGCCGGGCTCGACGTGCTCTGGCAGACCTTCGCGGTGGGCGTGCTCATCGTCGTCGCCGTCTCGGTCGACCAGTGGATCCGAAAGGTACGCAAATGACCATCGCAACGGATGCCGCGGGCGCCGTGCCCGCCGCCGACACCCGAGCCCCGATCCTCCGGGCCCGACGGCTCGTCAAGACGTTCGGACGCGTCGTCGGCCTCGACGGGGTGAGCCTCGAGCTCTACCCGGGCGAGGTGCTCGCCATCATCGGCGACAACGGTGCCGGCAAGTCGACGCTCATCAAGTGCCTCACGGGCGCAGAGATCCCCGACGAGGGCGAGATCTTCCTCGACGGCAGGCCGGTGCACTTCAAGCGGCCGCAGGACGCGCGGGCCGCCGGCATCGAGACCGTGTACCAGAACCTCGCCGTGTCGCCGGCGCTCGACGTCGCGGCGAACCTCTTCCTCGGCCGCGAGGAGCGGAAGAAGGGCGTGCTCGGCTCGG
>JAPSJU010000011.1 GCA_031178025.1 Agromyces sp.
GGCCAGATGGTCGTCCACCATGCCCGTGGCCTGCATGAGGGCGTACATGGTCGTCGGGCCGACGAATCGGAAGCCGAGCTTCCGCAGGGCCGAGCTCATGGCGAGGGACTCGGGCGTCGTCGCGGGCACCTCCGCGAACCCGCTCGGAGCCTTCGTCCGCGCGGGCGGGGCGAACGACCACAGCAGTTCGTCGAGCGGCGTCTCGAGGGCGAGCGTCGCACGAGCGTTCTGGATGGTGGCCTCGATCTTGCCCCGATGGCGGATGATGCGCGCGTCATCGAGGAGCCGCGCGACGTCGGCCTCGGTCATGGCGGCGACGGCGTGCACGTCGAATCCGTGGAACACCTCGCGGAACGCGGGTCGACGACGGAGGATGGTGATCCACGACAGCCCGGCCTGGAATCCCTCGAGGCACACCTTCTCGAACAGGCGGACCGGGTCGTGCTGGGGCGTGCCCCACTCCTCGTCGTGATAGCGACGGTACTCGGGGTCGGCGGAGCCCCAGGCGCACCGCACGACGCCGTCGTCCCCCTCGACGAGTTCGGGCCGT
Source organism: Agromyces sp. (assembly GCA_031178025.1). Lineage (GTDB taxonomy): Bacteria > Actinomycetota > Actinomycetes > Actinomycetales > Microbacteriaceae > Agromyces. Next base: position 551 of record JAPSJU010000011.1, read on the forward strand.
GGCACGACGCTCACGCCGCGAAGCCGATGCGCTCGTGGCCGAGGAGCCAGAGCTTCGTGGGGATGCCGTTGCCGCCCGAATACCCGGTGATCCGGCCGTCGGAGGCGAGCACCCGGTGACATCCCACGATGATCGGGACCGGATTCGCGCCGACCGCCCCGCCGATCGCCCGAGCCGAGCCCGGCTTGCCGATCGCCGCCGCCAGGGCTCCGTACGAGATCGCCTCACCCCAGCCGAGGCGTTCGAGCACCGCCCACACTGCCAGCTGGAAGGGGGTGCCGACCAGGCGGACGGGCACGTCGAAGCTCGTGCGTTCTCCGGCGAAGTACTCTGCCAGCTGTCGACGCGCCATCTCGAGCACGTCGTTGGCTCGTTCCGGCCGGTCGTCGTGCGGCAGCACTCCCTCGCGAGCGATGGAGAGGCCCGTGACGGCGGCATCGTCTCCGCGGAGTTCGAGGCGGCCGATCGGGCTGTCGAGGCGGCTGATGAAGACGTTGGTCATGGTTCGAGAGTAGCCGCGGCATCCGACATCGACTCGCGGAAATCGGACATCGCTGGGAACCTGGGATGGCGAGCAGCTGTGGAGGACGAGTCGCGTGCCGGACGCCGACGGCGCGGCCCCGCATCGCCCAGCGCCTCGCGCCGCACGTACGCTGGGATGATGACCGAGCTCGAATTCCGACCCCTCGGCCGTTCGGGCCTCCGCGTCTCGGCGGTGGGCCTCGGCGGCAACAACTTCGGCAGGGCGGGCACGGCGAGCGAGCGGCAGGAGGGGACGGACGCCGTCGTCCATGCCGCTCTCGACAGCGGGGTGAACCTCATCGACACCGCCGACGTGTACGGCAGGGAGTACGGCCTCAGCGAGACGCTCCTCGGCGCGGCCCTCCGCGGTCGCCGCGACGAGGTCGTCATCGCGACGAAGTTCGGGCACTCGAGCATTCCGTCGCCGCTGCCGGACTGGGGTGCCCGCGGCTCGCGTCGATACGTCCGGCTCGCGGTCGAGGGATCTCTGCGACGCCTGCGAACCGACTGGATCGACCTCTACCAGCTGCACACGCCCGACCCGCGCACGCCGATCGAGGAGACCCTCTCCGCCCTCGATGAGCTCGTTCGCGAAGGCAAGGTGCGCTACATCGGCCATTCGAACCTCACCGCGTGGCAACTCGTCGAAGCCGAGTTCACGGCGCGAGCGCTCGGCAGCGAGCGCTTCATCTCGGCGCAGAACGAGTACAGCCTGCTCGCCCGCGATGCCGAGCGCGAGCTGCTGCCCGCGGCGGAGCGCTTCGGCGTCGGATTCCTCCCGTACTTCCCGCTGCAGAACGGACTGCTCACGGGCAAGTTCCGGCGCGACGATGCACCTGCGGACACGCGCATCATGCGGCAGCGTCGCCATCTGCTGGAGCAGGCGCCCTGGGACGTCATCGAGCGGTATCGGACGTTCGCCGAGCAGCGCGGACTCTCCATGCTCGAAGCGACGATCGGCTGGCTCTGCTCCCGATCCGGGATCGCGAGCGTGATCGCGGGTGCGACGCGACCCGAGCAGATCCGGCAGAACGCGGCGGCCGGAAGCGGCTGGCGACCGGATGCCGAGGAGTTCGAGGAGATCTCGCAGATCTTCGCGGCCGACTGAGTCGTCCTCCACAGCGAGCAGCGGCAGCGTCGCGGCCACCGGTCCGCGCCGACCCGCTGTGCCCGGATGCCGCCCCGGCAGGCTCTCGGCATGAGCACCGTCTTCCGCGCCACCGGGGCGCACGACCTCCTGGCCATCGTTCCCGCCCTCGCCGGCTTCAGCCCGGAACGCTCCCTCGTGTGCGTCGCCTTCGCGGGCAACCGATCCGTCGGCGTGCTGCGCCACGACCTGCCGCGACGCGCGCGTGATCGCGCCGCCGTCGTCACGGCGATCATCGGGACGCTCTGTCGGATGCCCGACGTCGACGGGGTCGTGCCGATCGTGTACACCGATCGAGCGTTCGCAGAAGGTGGCGGCCCGCCCGAGCGGAGCCTGCTCGCGCTCGTCGCACGAAGGGCAGAGGAGGCGGGATTCACGGTACGCGACCTGCTGTGCAGGGCCGGGGATGCCTGGGGGTCGATGCTCGACCCCGACACGCCCCTCGGCGGCCATCCCATCTCGGCGATCGAGGGCAACCCGCTCGCCGCAGCGGCGCTGGCCGGGGGTCGGCCCGGACCGCCCGATGCCGGGGCGATCCTCGGCGATCGCGATGAGCGGCTCGCGTCGGAGATCGCCGGGATGCTCGATGCGCTCGCGAACACCGAGCAGATCGAGGCGATGCTCACGCGCCTGGGTGAGGAGGCCGACCCGGTCGCGCTCGTCGAGGCGCTCGTCGAGACGTCCCCGAGGCGCCAGCCGGCGATCCGGCTCGCGTGGTTGGTGCACCTCGCCGATCACCCCATGATGCGTGACGCCATGATGCTGCAGTTCGCCTTCGGCCGTGTCATCGGCGAAGCGGCGCTCGTGGACGCCGAGACCTCCTGCGACGGCTCGGACCAGGACGACCGAGATGCCGATGACCTCGCCGAACTGCTCGCACGACTCCTCCTCGGCGAATCGTCGCTGCGACCCGATCCGGCACGAGTCGACCGGGCACTGGGCGTGCTGCGCCTGACGATTCCCAACGCGCCGTCGGGTTCCAGGCCCGGGTTGCTGTGCATCGCCGCATGGCTCGCCTGGTCGCTCGGCCGGGGTTCGGTCGCCGGTGCTCTGCTCGACCAGGCTCGAGCGGTGGCGCCGGATCACACCATGACCTCGCTGCTGTCGAGCTTCATCGCCAGTGGTGCGTTGCCCGAGTGGGCGTTCAGCGCGCGCGGCGACGGCAGAGGGGCTGAGGACGGCGATCGGAGCGGAGTCAGTGACCCGTGAGAGGAGCGAGGAGCCGTGCCGTGAGCGACGGGCGCTTCGTGACCCGCTCCTCGGCATCCGCGAGTTGCATGCCGAGGATGCCGAGGTTCGCTCCGGCGAAGCGGAGCGGTTCGGGCTCCCACAGCGGCGATCGATGGTTCGCCCATGGCAGGCGCGTGAGCGCGCTCGGTCGTCCCGTGATGAGATCGGCGAGGGTGCGGCCGGCCAGGTTCGTGGTGGACAGTCCGTCCCCGACGTACCCTCCGGCGAATCCGACCCCGGTCTTCGGGTTGTAGCTCGCGGTCGGATGCCAGTCGCGTGCGACCCCGAGCGGTCCGCCCCAGCGGTGGGTCACGCGTGCGCCCTCGACGGCCGGAAGCAGCTCGCCGAGCGTGCGGCGCAGGTGCTCGAAGACCGTGTCGACGCGCTCGAACGAGGCGTCGATCGCGTTGCCCCAGTGGTATCGAGCGCCTCGGCCGCCGAACGCCAGCCGGTCGTCGGCGGTGCGCTGCCCGTACACGAGCAGATGCCGGTAGTCGCTGAAGGTCTGCCCGTGTTCGAGCCCGATCTCCTTCCACACGTCGTCGGGAAGCGGCTCCGTCGCGATCATGAGCGAGTAGAGGGGCATGATCCTGCGGCGCACGCGCGGAAGCTGCGAGCCGTAGCCCTCCAGCGCGATGATCACGTGGCGGGCGGCGACGACGCCCTCGGTGCCGCTGTCGACCGAGCGGAACCGCACCTGGCCGGCGGACCAGTCGACAACCTCGGTGCGCTCGAAGAGCGAGACGCCCCTGCTCTCAACGATCTCGGCGAGCCCGCGTACGAGCTTGCCGGGATGCACGCGAGCGCAGGCGGGGTCGAACACCGCGGCGGGCGCCTCGCCGTCCCGCCCGACGACGCCGAATCGCGAGGCGACCGACTGCTGATCCCAGTACTCGGTGCGGTCCACCCCGAATCGTCGTGCCTCTCGGACGTCGGCCTGTGCCGAAGCACGCTGCACGTCGTCTCTCGCGAACACGATCGTTCCGCCGGCGTCGAAGTCGCAGTCGATGCCCTCCTCGGCCGTGACGCGACCGACCTCGTCGACCGTCTCGAGCATCGCCCTCCGCATGGCCACTGCGGCGTCGAACCCGTAGTCGCGTTCGAGCGACGAGGCGGACCGCGGGAACAGCGCCGAGCACCACCCGCCGTTCCTCCCGGATGCGCCGAACCCGACGATCTCGCGTTCGAGCACCGCGATCCGCAACCCGGGGTCGGCGGCGGTGAGCGCGTACGCCGTCCAGAGCGCGGTCAGCCCGCCGCCGACGAGGCACACGTCGTACCGGGCGTCCCTCTCGAGCGCGGGCCTCGGCGCCAGCGCATCTCGACCGGTGACGACGAGGTCGTCGAGCCAGAAGCTCGCGCGACGGTAGGCGGTCGGCGAGCCGTCCGTCGGGGAGGGAACCGCCATCAGAGTCGGTTGGAGGCTTCGGTCAGCACGCTCCGGAGGATCTGCTCGATCTCCTGGAACTCCGGCACGCCGATGGTGAGCGGGGGTGCCAGCTGGATCACCGGGTCTCCTCGGTCGTCGGCGCGGCAGTACAGGCCCGCGTCGAAGAGCGCCTTCGAGAGGAAGCCGCGGAGCAGCCGCTCCGACTCGTCGTCGTCGAAGGTCTCGCGAGTCGCGGTGTCCTTGACGAGTTCGATGCCGAAGAAGTACCCGTCACCGCGCACATCGCCCACGATCGGCAGGTCGAGGAGCTTCTCGAGCTCGGCACGGAACAACGGGGAGTTCTCCCGCACCCGCTCGTTGAGCCCCTCCTCCTCGAAGATGTCGAGGTTCTCGAGCGCGACGGCCGCCGACACCGGGTGCCCTCCGAAGGTGTACCCGTGGTAGAACGACGTGTTCCCGGTCGCGAACGGCTCGTAGATCTTCTCCGAGACGATCGTCGCGCCGATCGGCGAGTACCCGCTCGTCATCGCCTTCGCGCACGTGATCATGTCGGGCACGTAGCCGTACGCGTCGCATGCGAACATGTGGCCGATGCGACCGAACGCGCAGATCACCTCGTCCGAGACGAGAAGCACGTCGTACTGGTCGCAGATCTCGCGCACGCGCTGGAAGTAGCCGGGCGGTGGCGGGAAGCATCCGCCCGAGTTCTGCACGGGCTCGAGGAAGACGGCCGCGACCGTCTCGGGGCCCTCGAACAGGATCATCTCCTCGATGCGGTTCGCCGCCCACAGGCCGAAGGCCTCGAGGTCATCGGTGGGCGCGCCCACTTCGGCTGCGCGATAGAAGTTCGTGTTCGGCACTCGGAACCCGCCAGGGGTCAGCGGCTCGAACATGGCCTTCATCGCGGGGATGCCGGTGATCGCAAGGGCTCCCTGGGGCGTGCCGTGGTACGCCACCGCGCGGGAGATGACCTTGTGCTTCGTCGGTTGCCCCTTGAGCTTCCAGTAGTACTTCGCGAGCTTGAACGCGGTCTCGACCGCCTCACCACCGCCGGTGGAGAAGAAGACGCGGTTGAGATCACCGGGCGCATATCCGGCGAGGCGGTCGGCGAGCTCGATCGCCGACGGGTGCGCATACGACCAGATCGGGAAGAACGCCAGCTGCTCCGCCTGCTTGGCGGCGACCTCGGCGAGGCGGGCGCGGCCGTGACCGGCGTTCACGACGAACAGGCCGGACAGTCCGTCGAAGTACTTGCGCCCCTCGATGTCGTAGATGTGGTGTCCCTCGCCGCGGGCGATGATCGGCACGCCGGACGCCTCCATCGTCGACTGGCGCGCGAAGTGCATCCAGAGGTGATCCTTCGCCTTCTGCTGCAGGTCGGCGCTGTCGTAGCCGGTCGAGCCGAGGCTCGTCATCGAATCGAGGGTGGTCATCTCTCTCCTCCTTGAGGGCCCCCGCTCAGCGGGTGCCCCAGTTGTAGAACTGCTTCTGCAGCTTCAGGTAGACGAACGTCTCGGTGCTCTGCACGCCGTCGAGATTGCGGATCCGGGAGTTCAGCAGGGTGATGAGCTCCTCGTCGTTCTCGCACACCACCTCGGCGAGCAGGTCGAAGCTGCCCGCGGTGAGCACCACGTAGTCGAGCTCGGGAATCTCGGCCAGTCGCTCGGCGAGCACGCGCGTGTCGCCCCCGGCACGGATGCCGATCATCGCCTGCCTGGTGAAGCCCAGCTGCATCGGGTCGGTGACGGCGACGATCTGCATCACGCCCGACTCCGTCAGCCGCTGCACGCGTTGACGAACCGCCGCCTCGGAGAGCCCCACCGCCTTGCCGATGTCGGCGTACGAGCGGCGGCCGTCGGCCTGCAGCTGCTCGATGATCGCCTTCGAGACGTCGTCGAGCTGCACCGGTCGCGGCGAACCGGAGCGCCCTGAGTTCGTCATGCGTCGATTCTGACAGTGCCAACGGGCGCAAGCAAGCGATTCCGTCGGAAGAGCGGCTTTCCGCCACTGATTCCTCTGTCCGCGGCAGATCCGGCCGACGATGACCCTCCAGCGACCCCTAGCCCCGTTCCGTACGCCCGCTCGCGCGGTCGCCCCGCGGTGCGAGACTGGATCACATGGTCGCCGGGTCCGTCATGAGCGCAGCGGTGCCCGGCGCCGCGGCGTGGGACATCGTGGTCGGCGATCGGTTCATCGTCGCGATCGCGGCGCCGGGCCCCGACACGGTGATCGACGCCTTCGCCGACGCCGCGGACGATGCGACGGTGAGCATCGAGTCGCTCGTGGGCATCGTGCCCACCGGCCGCGACGACGCCGTCGAGTCGTTCGCCATCGTCCACTGGCCGAGCAGCGATCCCTCGGCGGTCACGGCGGTCGTGCGAGGCGGGGCGGTCGTCGATCTCGCCTCGCCGGGAGGCACTCGACGCTTCGACGCGCGCGGGGTGCGCCCCTGGCACCTCGCCGACTTCGAGACCGTCGTGGCCGTGAGGCTGACGGCGGCGGGCGCCTCCCTCGGTCGGCTCGGCGAAGCGCCGGACGCTGTCGGCCATGCACGGGCGGTCCTCCGGGCATCCGCCGTCGAGTGGACGGCCCCGCCGACGCCGGATGCGAAGCAGACGGCGGATCCCGCCGACGCCGACACGGTGCTCATGCTCCGGCGCCGTGCGCGAGCCGATGATGCCGGCGACGGCGCGCCGGCCCCCGACGCGCCATCGGGCGACCACGGCGACCGTGGCCCGCTCCCGGTCGAGCACGCGGCGGCGGACACCATCCTCGGTTCGGGCCGGCCGCCGACCGAGATCTCGCGTCCGGCACCTCGGATCCACCCGGACACGTCCGCACAGCGCGTGGCACCGGCTCCGCCCGACCCGGCCGTTCCGGCTCCGCTCGAGCCGCCGCCGCCCCGCCGTGACGCTGGGGCGGATGCGCCGGGATTCCGGGTCGGCGCCGGCGCCACCCGTCGGCTGTCGGCTCCGGTCCTCATCGGCCGGAGCCCGCTGGCCACTCGACTGCCCGGCGCGTCGGCGCCCGAGCTCGTCACCGTCCCCTCGCCGAACGGCGTCGTCTCCGCGACGCACCTCGCGCTCCGGCTCGAGGGGTCGCGACTCGTCGCCGAGGACCTCCGGTCGACGAACGGCACGGTCGTCCGCACGGCCGCCGGTTCACGGCGCATGCGAGCGGGGGAGTCGATCGTCGTGATGCCGGGCACCTCCCTCGACCTCGGAGACGGTACGATCATCGAGATCGTCTCCGCCCCCGCAGCTCCCCCCGAGTGATTCGACCAGACAGCAGGCATCGCCAGTGACGCAGATCGGCAACGGCAACGTCCGTCACCTCGTCACGCTGCCCGACGGAACCGAGGTCACCGTGGCGTGGGCCGCGGCGACCGACGTGGGGCTCCGGCGGGAGGTCAACGAGGACAGCTTCGTCGCGCAGGCACCGATCTTCGCCGTGGCCGACGGCATGGGCGGGCACGCCGCAGGCGACTTCGCGAGCGCCGCCGTGGTGACCCGGCTGGCCGAGCACGGCGGCAAGACGATGATGGGCACCCCGGAGATCGATGCATCCCTCCGCCTGGCCGTGCAGGACATGGGGCGCGGCGCCGGCGTGACGGACGAGGGCAGCGGCACGACGGTCACGGGCGTGGCGCTCGGGGCGATCTCCGACGAGCCGGCCTGGATCGTCTTCAACATCGGCGACTCACGCGTCTACCGACTCGTCGGAGGGGTCCTCGAGCAACTCACGGTCGATCACTCGATCGTGCAGGAACTCGTCGACGCCGGACAGATCAGCCGAGAAGAAGCCGACACGCACCCCCACTCGAACGTCATCACGCGCGCCGTCGGCTTCCACGAGGCACCCATCCCCGACTATCGCGCCATCGCGGTGGAGGAGGGGATGCGCCTGCTCGTGTGCTCCGACGGCCTCACGAAGGAGCTCACGGCGTACGGCATCCGCCACTTCCTCGTGGGGAACGCCGCACCCGCCCAGGCGGCACGCGAGCTCGTCGAGGCGGCGCTCGGCAACGGCGGGAGGGACAACGTCACGGTCGTCGTGATCGACGTCCTGCGGGTGGTGCGCCCGGCCGGTGCGCGACACGCCGGTGCTTCCTCGGGCGGCGACCTGCACTGACGGGCGCCTCGAGTTCCCATCGTCGCCGCACTGTGCACAGCGCAGCACGGCATGAACGGCGCCAATCTACAATGGATGGCACCGGGCGCCGCCGGCACTCCGGGCGGCGCACGGCATCCAGCGCAGGGGAGGATCGTGTCGAGGCGTCTGCCGTCCACCCCGCCGAACCTGCCCGGGTTCGCCTTCATCCGCGTGCTCGGTTCCGGCGGGTTCGCCGACGTGTTCCTCTACGAGCAGAACATGCCCCGGCGCCTCGTTGCGGTGAAGGTGCTCCTCGCAGAGGTGGTCAACGACGGGCTGCGGCGGATGTTCCAGGCCGAGGCCGACCTCATGGCGCAGCTGTCGTCCCACCCCTCGATCCTCACGGTGTACCAGGCGAGCGTGGCCGCCGACGGTCGCCCGTACCTGGTCATGGAGTACTGTTCGGCGACGCTCGGCCAGCGCTATCGCGCCGTGCAGCTCCCTCTCGCCGAGGTGCTCTCCATCGGGGTGCGCATCGCGAGCGCCGTCGAGACCGCGCACCGGCAGGGCGTGCTGCACCGTGACATCAAGCCGTCGAACATCCTGACCACCGCATACGGTCACCCGGTGCTCTCCGACTTCGGCATCGCCGCAACCCTCGGCGAGGCCGAGGCGAGCGAGGCGGTCGGACTCTCCATCCCGTGGTCGGCGCCGGAGGTGCTGCACGACGACGTGCCCGGCACGGTCGCGAGCGAGGTCTGGTCCCTCGGAGCGACCGTGTACTCGCTCATCGCCGGACGCAGCCCCTTCGAGGTGCCGGGGGGCGACAACGGCACGGTGACGCTCATGTCGCGCATCGAGAGGGCGAGGCCCGTCCCGACCGGCCGCATCGACGTGCCGCCGAGCCTCGAGCGAATCCTCGCACGAGCCATGTCCAGACGGCCGCGCGACCGCCAGGCCAGCGCGCTGGAGTTCATTCGCGACCTGCAGGCGGTCGAGGAGGAGCTCGGGCTCGCGCAGACGCCCCTCGAGGTCGCCATGGACGACTGGGCTCTCGCCACGGCGGTCGACCTCGATGAACGCACCAGGGTGGTCGGCCACCGGTCCCAGGTGGAGGGATCCGCCGGTCGGCGTCGGAGTCGACGCAGCGTGGCACGCGATGTCGCCGCATCCGTGAGGGCGGACTCACTCGATCGCGAGGGCACGAGCGGACGTCCGCGCACCGCGCCGCCGACGGCGAAGCGGCTCGTCTGGGGCATCTCGGTGGCAGCGGCGTTCCTCGTCGCACTCGTCGGCGCCGGCGTGTTCGCCTTCGTGCAGGGCAACCGATCGATTCCCATCGTCACCGACGTCAGGGGCGCCCTCGACGGCACCTCCGTGATCTTCACCTGGAACGACCCGGGCCTGCAGGGCGGCGACGCGTACATCGTCACGGTCGACGGTGTGGCGTCGCCGATGCAGCGCGACGAGCGGTTCGCCGCCGACGCCGAGGACGCCGACCGGGTGTGCGCGGTCGTCACGGTGACCCGCGACGGCAAGGCGGGCTCGCCGAGCGCAGAGCGTTGCGTCGACACCGATGCGGGCGTCGGCTGATGAGGATCCCCGATCTCTCCGGCAGCCGATCCGCTGTCGCCACGGGCGCGGCGATGACGGCGGTGATCGCGATCATCGCCGGCGTGGCCGTCGCCTCCGGCGGGTACGCGGCGCAGCGGGTCGACCTCGGCGACGGCGCGGTCTGGGTGGTCAGCAACGAGTTCCAGTCCATCGGACGTGCCAACACGGTGGTGCACGAGCTCAACTCGGTCGTCGAGACCAGCAGCAACGCCGCCGAGGTCGTGCAGCAGGGCGCGACCGTGCTCGTGCTCGATCGGGAGCGTGCGAGCGTCGGCATCGTCGATTCCACCACCTCGACCGTCATCGACACCGTGCCGGTGCCGCCCGGCGATACGTCGCTGGCGCTCGCGGGCTCACGAGCCGTCCTGGCCGCAGGCGGGGGAGTCTGGTCGGTGCCCATCGACCAGCTTGCGAACTTCCGAAGCGAGTCCGAGCCGATGCTGACGTTCGGCGCGGGAGCCGTCACGTCCGTGGACCCGTCCGGCGTCATGTTCGCCTACACCCCCACCACCGGAGCCGTCGCCCGCGTCGATGCGGCGGAGGAGGAGACCGTCGCCGCCCGCTGGGAGCTGCCGCCGGTCGATGACGGGCACGAGGTCCAGATCACCTCGGTCGCCGAGCACTGGGTGGTGCTCGACGCCACCGATCGGACGCTGTACATCGACGGCCGCACCGTCGATCTCGACGACCTGCTCGAGGACGACTCCGACCCCGTACTGCAGGAACCCGCGGTGGAGGGCGATGCGGTCGCGATCGGAGTGCGCGGGGGCCTCCTGCGTGCGCCGCTCGACGGGAGCGAACCGCAGCGGGTCGTCGACGGCGTGAGCGGTGCGCCGGCCAGGCCGATGCTGCATGACGGATGCCTCCACGCCGCCTGGCGGAACGAGGCCTGGCGTTCGTGCGGAGACGCCGGTGAGCGCCGCGCGCCGCTCGAGGAAGCCGCAGGTGTGGGTGAGCTCGCGTTCCTCGTGAACGGCGATGCACTCGTGCTCAACGACCGGACCTCGGGTCGTTCCTGGGCGGCATCCGACGACTACGCCCTGATCGACAACTGGGACGAGCTCCTGGTGAACGACCGCACCGAGCAGACGATCGAGAAGAACGACCCCGACGCGCAGCCGACCATCGAGAAGAGCCAGGTTCCGCCCGTCGCGGTCGCCGACGAACTCGGCGCACGCCCGGGTCGCACGACGCTCCTCCCGGTCCTCATGAACGACCACGATGCGAACGGCGACGTGCTCGTGGTGGAGGGTGTCGACGGGCAGCTGCCGCCCGGAGCCCGCCTCGACTTGGTCGCCGACAACCAGCAACTGCAGCTCACGCTCGACGACACGGTGTCCGGGCCGATCTCGTTCGGGTACTCCGTCGGAGACGGCCGCGGAGGCACGGCGCACGCGAGCGTGACGATCGCCGTCCGCGATGCGGACGAGAACTCGCCGCCCGCGCAGCAGCGGGAGTCGCGTGCCGTCGTGGCGGTCGGCGGGCGAGTGACGACGCCCGTGCTCGGCGACTGGATCGACCCCGACGGCGACCCCTTCTTCCTGCGCTCCGCAGTGGTCGACGCGCCCGACGCGCTCTCCTCGACCGCAGAGGGCATCGTGGTGTTCGACGAGATGCGAGGCGACGGCCCCACGCGCATGGTCGAACTCGTCGTCTCCGACGGCCGGGACGAGGGCGTCGGGGCATTGTCGGTCGCCGTCCGAGCACCCGGTGACGTGCCGCTGATCGCGGAGCCCTTCGTCGCGAGCGCGACGGCAGGCGAGGAGATCCGGATCGAGCCGCTGCGCCATGTGCGAGGCGGCTCGGGGCAGGTCCGGCTCAGCGCCGTGCCCGCCAAGCCCGACGTCACCGTGACACCCGATTTCGACGGGGGGACGTTCCGCTTCACGAGCAACGTGGTCGGCACGCACTACCTCGAGTACTCCGTCACCGACGGCATCTCCACTCCGACCGGGCTGGTGCGCGTCGAGGTCGCGGCACCTCCGGACCGCGACACCACTCCGATCACCGTGCCGCACACCGCCTTCATGCGGATGGAGCAGCCGGTCGACGTCGACGTCCTCGCGACCGACATCGATCCGATGGGCGGAGTGCTCATCGTCACCGGCATCATCGACTCCTCCGAGGACGAGGGCGTGCGGATCGAGGTCATCGAGCATCGGATCCTGCGGGTGACGCTCACCCGGCCGCTGGGAACGGGTTCGACGACGATCGGCTACGAGGTCAGCAACGGCCTCGCGGAGGCGGAGGGCGAGGTGACGATCGTGCAGGTGCCCGAGCCGGAGAGCACCCAGCCCCCGGTGGCGGCCCCCGACACGATCTCCGCGCGGACCGGTGATGTCATCGACATCGGCGTGCTCGACAACGACGAGCATCCCGATTCCCTTCCGATCACGCTCGCAGCGGACCTGGTCGAGCAACCGGAGCAGGGGCTGTTGTTCACGGCCGGAGACCGGTTGCGGTACTTCGCGCCGGAGGAGCCCGGCGAGTTCGAGGCGCTCTACCGCATCGATGCGTCGGACGGGCAGTTCGCGACGGCCACCGTGAAGATCTCGGTGCGTGCAGCAGATGCCGACACGAACACGGCCCCCGTTCCCCGTGCGGTCACCGCGCGAGTGATCGCCGGCGAAACCGTGCGCATCCCCATCCCGCTCGGCGGGACCGACCCCGACGGCGATTCCGTGCAGCTGCTCGGCCAGGGATCGAATCCCGACCGCGGCGCCGTCGTCGATCGTGGCGGCGACTGGCTCGAGTACCGAGCGGGGGAGTATTCCGCCGGAACGGACACGTTCGACTACGAAGTGGTCGACGCGCTCGGAGCTCGGGCATCGGGTTCGATCCGCGTCGGGATCGCGCCGCCGCGGCTGGACGGCGCTCGCGCCCCCATCGCGATCGAGGACGAGGTCACCGTGCGCCCCGACCGCACCATCTCGGTGCGGGTGCTCGAGAACGACTCGGACCCCGACGGCGGGCCACTCGAGCTGACGGCGGTGGAGCCGACCGTCGACGGTGCGACCGCGGTCATCGACGGCGACACCGTCGAGGTGGAGGTGCCCGCGGGCGAGGAGGACTACGGCTTCATCTACACCGTCGAGAACGCACGGCTCGGCACGGCGTCGAGCTTCCTCACGGTCAAGACGAGGAACGACGCTCCGCTCGCCCGGCCCGAGGCTGCCGATACGGTGCTGAGCCTCAGTGACGTCCTCGGCGAGGAGTCGGTCGACGTCGAGGTGCTTCGCAACGTCTTCCTGGCCGACGGCGACGCCGCCGACCTCGATGTCTCCCTCGTCGGCGGCTACGATGCCGGCGCGGAAGTCCGGGACGACGGCACCGTCCGCGTCGCCGTCGAGGACCGCCGCCGCATCATCCCCTTCCGGGTGAGCCATCCCGAGGACGCCACGGTCCAGGGGCTGGCGTTCATCTGGGTGCCCGGCCACGACGATGCGCTCCCGCAGCTCCGGCGCGACGCCCGCGACGTGCGCGTGCAGAGCGGCGAGCAGGTGCTCCTCGAACTGGAGGACTACGTCATCGCGGCGTCCGGGAAGCCGGTGCGGATCGCGGATGACGCCACCGTGCGCGCGTCGCACAGCGACGGCAGCGACCTCGTCGTCGACGCGGACACCCTGCGGTTCCGGAGCGAGCCGGGCTACTTCGGTCCGGCGTCGATCTCGTTCGCTGCGACCGACGGCGAATCCGCGACCGACCCCTCCGGCCGGACCGGGACGATCGTGATCCCCATCACCGTCGAGCCGACCGAGGATCAGCCTCCGGCCTTCACCGGCGGGGTGATCGACTTCGAGCCCGGCCAATCCAAGACGATCGACCTCGTGAAGCTCACCAACTACCCGTATCCCGACGCCGTCGACGGGCTCCGGTTCGGCATCCTCGAGCCGCGGCCCGAGGGATTCGACGTGGCACTCGACGGCCGCGAGCTGACCATCACGGCGGCGGAGTCGACGCCGAACGGAACGCGTGAGCCCGTCTCGATCGAGGTGGAGGACGCCCGCGGCGCCGGGCAGGCCGGCCGGATCGAGTTGCGCGTGGTCCCGTCGACGAGGCCGGTGGCCCAGCCCGCACCGGACCTCGCGGTGGCCGCGCGGGGTCGCACGACGACGATCGACGTCCTCGAGAACGACCGGGCGACGAATCCCTTCCCCGACACGCCGTTGCGCGTCGTCGGCGTTCGCGGCCTCGACGAGGGCCTCCCGGCCGGCGTCGTGATCGAGCCGAGCGAGGACCGCTCGACCCTCACGGTCGCGGTCGGCCCGGGCGCTGCGCCGGTCAACACGACGCTGCAGTACCAGGTCGCGGACGCGACCGGCGACCCCAGCCGATTCGCGTGGGGCACCATCACGGTCTCGGTGCAGGATCGCCCCGACCCGGTGACCGGAGCACGCGTGACGGGATTCGGGGACGGAACCCTCGATGTGGTCTTCGGCGCAGGCAACTTCAACAATGCTCCGATCACCGGCTACGAGATCAGTCTCATCGCATCGGGCAGCGGCGCGGTGCTCGGGACGTCGACATGCGGGGCGACGACCTGCACCGTGCCGACGCCCGGGAACGGTCAGGCGAACGCCGTGTTCGTGCGCGTGCAGGCCCGGAACGCCATCGGGCTCTCGGATCCCGTCGACGCGCCGGGGCCGATCTGGTCCGACGTGATCCCGCCTCCTCCCAACGGGCTTCGCGCGCTCCCGCTCGATGGACGGCTCCGCATCGAGTGGGATCCGGTCGGCACCGGCGCCGGCAGCGCGGTCGAGGCGTATGTCGTCACGGTGGGCGGGGTGTCGAGCGAGGTGGACGCCGCAGGAGCGTGCACGCCCACCACCTGCGCCACCGAGTCGCACGGGCTCGAGAACGGCAGCCAGGTCCCGTTCACCGTGAGCGCGCGGAACGAGGCGTACCCGGCGCTCGCTGCATGGACCGAGGCGGGCGGCACGGGAACCCCGTTCGGGTCGCCGGTCGCCGGTGGCATCACCGTGACCGGCGACTCGGTCGCCGGAACGGTCGTCGTGTCCTGGTCGCCGTTCGCCGGCAACGGCGACGCCATCGGGGGCTACTTCGTGCAGCGTCTCGCCGACGGGCACACCGACGTGCCCACCGGCCTGCAGGCGTGCTCGGTCACGAGCCCGGCACCCGGCAGCGTGATCGCCCCCGCGCCCGGAGGTTCGGTCGCCGAGGTCGTCCAGGTCGGTCCGGATGCCTCGAGCGTGCAGTTCTCGGGCACCGCCACCGAGTCCACGCGATACTCCTTCGTCGTCTGGGGCTACAACCGGGCGGGATGCGTCAACACCGAGGTCGCCGGCACGGTCGTCCGCCCGGCTCCCGGCGCCGTCGGCGGGGTGCACTCGAGCATGGGCTGGATGAATCAGGAGACCTGGGACAGGTACATCGACCGGGTGGACGCCGGCCTCTTCGCCCGGCTGCAGATCGTCGCCGTCGCTCCGAACGGGGCGCAGCTCGGTTCGCCGGTCGAGTTCGGGGGGTCCGGGTGGCTGCGTTCCCTCCTCGCACAGCCGTTCGGCCAGACGGCACGTTTCCAGGTACGCTCATGCTCCTTCTGGGGCAGCTGCGGACCGTGGTCCGAGGTGCTGCCGAAGGAGGCAACGCCGTCGCTCACGTTCGCGCTGCCCAGCCGCACGTGGAACGCCGGAACGGCAACCTGGTCGTGGACGGCCCCGCCCGCCAATTCCGGT
This sequence comes from Agromyces sp., assembly GCA_031178025.1. Lineage (GTDB taxonomy): Bacteria > Actinomycetota > Actinomycetes > Actinomycetales > Microbacteriaceae > Agromyces. Next base: position 16,242 of record JAPSJU010000011.1, read on the forward strand.
CTGCCCGTGGCGTTCCGGTGCGGTGTCGACGGCGACGCCGACGGCCGCGCCGCGCAATCGTCCACGACGTGCCAGGTCCCCGGGGCGGGAGCGGGGGACCGGGTCTGGTTGGATGTTGAGATCGCGGGTCTCAGCGTGAGATACGAGAACCGATGAGCGAGGAACAGCCATGACGATGACCCCACAGGAGGCCACCCGGTTCGCGGCGAACCTCGATCGACTCGTCGCCGCGGTGGAGGAGGTCCTGCTCGGCAAGAACCGGGTCGTCCGGCTCGCCTTCACGGCGCTCCTCAGCGAGGGGCACCTCCTGCTCGACGACGTGCCGGGCACCGGCAAGACCTCGCTCGCCCGCGCGATGGCGCAGTCCGTCGACGGCACGAGCAATCGCGTGCAGTTCACTCCCGACCTCCTGCCGGGGGACATCACCGGCGTCACGGTCTACGACCAGCGCAGTGGCGTATTCGAGTTCCACCCGGGCCCGGTCTTCGCGAACATCGTGTTGGCGGACGAGATCAACCGGGCGAGCCCGAAGACCCAGTCGGCGCTCCTCGAGGTGATGGAGGAGGGCCAGATCACCGTCGACGGTCGTACGCACCCCGTGGGGCATCCGTTCATGGTGATCGCGACGCAGAACCCGGTCGAGCAGGCTGGGACGTACCGGCTCCCCGAAGCCCAGCTCGATCGCTTCCTGATGCGTTCCTCGATCGGGTATCCCGACCACGCCTCCACCATCCGCATCCTCGAGGGCGCGGACCAGCGCGCGCACGACCAGCAGGTCCCGCCGCAGCTGCGTGCCGACGAGATCGTGGAGATGGCGGCGCTCGCGCGCACCGTCTACGTCGACCCCACGATCCACGACTACGTCTCCCGGCTCATCGACGCCACCCGCACCGCTCGCGAGGTCCGACTCGGGGTGAGCGTCCGCGGGGCGCTCGCACTCATCCGTGCCGCCAAGACGCACGCCGCCGCCCGCGGCCGGCATTACGTCGTGCCCGACGACGTCAAGGCGCTCGCGGAACCCGTGCTGGCGCACCGGCTGATCCTCGACCCGGAGGCCGAGTTCGACGGGGTCACCGCGTCCAACATGATCGCCCAGGTGCTCATCGAGACGCCGCCGCCCTCCACGAGGCAGGCCGTGTGACCTTCGCCCAGACGCGTACGTCCATCCCCGAGGAGGCGAGGAAGGAGGGGTTGCTCGCGGTCGTCATCGGCCGCGCGGTCCTGCGCGTCGCCGCAGCGACCTCCGTCGTCGCAGGCTGGAGCGCGGCAGTGCGCAGCGTCGTCACACCCCTCGGCTGGGCCGTGATCGCCGGCGCGGTCGTCGCACTCCTCATCGGGTACGCCTGGGGGTGGGCGGAGTTCATCGCGATCGGATGGGGGCTGGCCGTGCTCGTCGCCGCTGCCTCCGGCTGGCTGGTCGGGCGCGGGGCGTCGACGATCGACCTCGTGCTTCCGACGCCGCGGGTCGTCGTCGGCGAGGTCGCGGAGGCACGACTCGTCGCCGCGAACCCCGACCGCCGGCGCTTCGGCGGCGTGCAGCTCGAGGTGCCGGTCGGGGGCAGGGTCGTCGAGCGGGTGCTTCCCGGCCTGCCGCGCGGCGGCGCCTTCGACGAGCAGTTCCGCATCCCCACCGACCGTCGCGGTGTCGTGCCGGTGGGACCCGCTCGGACCGTCCGGGCCGACCCGATCGGCCTGATGCGCCGCGAGATCGTGTGGTCGCAGGTCGTCGAACTGCACGTGCATCCGCGCACGATCGCGATCGCTCCGCTCAGCACGGGATTCATCCGCGACCTCGAGGGCACCCCCACCCGCGACCTCACCGCGAGCGACATCGCCTTCCACGCCCTGCGGGAGTACGTGCCGGGCGATGATCGGCGATTCATCCACTGGAAGAGCTCGGCGAAGACCGGCACCTTCATGGTGCGCCAGTTCGAGGAGACCCGCCGCAGCCGGCTCATGGTGCTCCTCGACCTCGAGCCCGGGGCATACGCGGACGACGCCGAGTTCGAGCTCGCCGTGAGTGCTGCGGCCTCCATCGGGGCCCGAGCCATCCGCGACGCGCGCACCCTGTCCCTCGTGGTGTCCGGACGCGGCGGCGGAAGTCGGGGAAGCGCGATGCGGGAACTGCCGACCGTCTCCAGGGACCGCCTCCTCGACGCCCTCTGCCTCGTCGAGCGTGACGAGACGGCCGTGCTCCTGCCCGATGTGACGCGCGCCGCCGCCGAGGTGCTGCCGGGCGTCTCCCTCGCGATCCTCGTCACCGGATCCGCCAGGGGCATCGCACCGCTGCGAGCGGCCGCCTCGCGCCTGCCGGGCGGCATCGACACCATGGCGGTGCAGTGCGCACCCGACGGCGAGCCGACGGCACGGACCATCGCGGGCCTCACGCTCTTCGGGATCGGCTACCTCGAGGACCTGCGCGCGATGCTCGCGAGATCGGCGTCGGTCGGATGAGCGCACAGCGCGCACCCGCCGGCGCGACCAGGCTGTGGTCGACCGCGATCAGCGTCGCGCTCGTCGCGGCGATGCTCTGCGCGGCGATGATCGCGTGGTGGCCGATCCACGAGAGTCCGCACTTCGTGGTCGCCGCAGGTGTGGCGATCGTCGCGGGATCCGCCATCGGCGTCCTCGGCGCGAGGTTCCACTGGCCGGCGTGGAAGGTCGTGGCGGTCGGCTTCGCCGGCTACGTCGTCCTCGGGGTTCCGGCGGCCGTGCCCGGTCGCGCGATCGGCGGGATCCTGCCGTCGCCGCAGGGGCTCGTCGAGCTCGTCGCCGGGGCGGCGCTCTCATGGAAGCAGCTCGTGACGATCGCCGTCCCCGTCGGCTCGTATCAGGCGCTCCTCGTGCCGGCGTTCCTGCTCGGCCTCGTCGCGTCGACCAGCGCCGTCACCATCGCGCTGCGGAGCCGCATCCCGTCGGCGGCGATCGTTCCACCGGCGCTGCTGCTCCTCGCCGGCGTCGCCCTCGGCGTCATCCACGACGCACTGGCGATCCAGACCGGGCTCGCGTTCCTCGTCGCCGCGGTCGCCTGGCTCGTCCGCGTCGGCATCGCCCGACGCCGGGCCGTCACCTCCGGCCGGACGGTCGAGGCGGCGCTCGCGGACGCCCGTCGCGTGCTCGGGGCATCGGTGCTCGTGACGGTCGCCCTCACCGGCGCGACCGCGGCTTCGGTCGCCCTTCCGGTGCCGACGCGCAGCGTCGTCCGTGCCGAACTGCAGCCTCCCTTCGAGCCTCGCGCGCATGTCAGCCCGCTCGCCGGGTTCCGTTCGGCGTTCGGCGCGGATGCCGCCGTGCCCATGCTCGAGGTTCGCGGCCTTCCCGCAGGCGCGGGCATCCGCATCGCGACGCTCGACACGTACGACGGCATCGTCTACTCGGTCGGAGGCGTCGACGGAGCGGCGGACTCCGGTCGGTTCGCACGCGTGCCCTACCGCCTCGACCAGTCGGGCACGGTCGGCGAAGATCTCCGGATCGAGGTCAGGGTGCTGGGCTACACCGGGGTGTGGGTGCCCGGGATCGGACGGCTCGAGCGCATCAGCTTCGCCGGCGAGCGTGCCGAATCGCTCGCAGACACGTTCTTCTACAACGACGCCACCGGGACGGCCGCCGTTCAGGCCGGATTGCGGAACGGCGACCGGTACGTCGCGGACTCCGTCGCGCCGCTGCCGACGGAGGACATCGCCGCCCTGCGGCCGGGAACGAGCGTGATGCCGGCCGCTCCGGAGCTTCCCGAAGCCCTCGCTCGACGCCTCGACGAGTGGGCGCCCGCCTCGGACACCCAGGGAGAGCGGCTGCGAGCGGTGATCGCGGGATTCCAACGCGACGGCTACGTGAGTCACGGTGGTGCCGGCGAGCAGTGGAGCAGATCGGGGCATTCGCTGGATCGGCTCGAGGAACTCGCCACCGCGCGACCGATGGTCGGTGACGGGGAGCAGTACGCGGTCGCCGCGGCGCTCATGGCACGGCAGATCGGGTTCCCCGCGCGCGTCGTGGTCGGATATCTCCCCGACGACGACGGCACAAGAGCGACGGGCGGGAACGACTCGACGTCGGCGGATGCCGCGCCGGGGGCACCGACCCTGTTCCAGGGCGACGAACTGCAGGCCTGGATCGAGGTGCAGACATCAGAAGGGACATGGCTGTCCATCGATCCGAATCCCGAGTGGCGCGAGGTTCCCGAGCGCGAGCCCGACGAGCCGACGGTCGTGTCGCGGCCGCAGTCCGCACTTCCACCGCCCGAGGAGCGCAGCCGCGTCGACGACGTCGACTCCGAGCCCCAGCTCACTCTCGACGAGCGGGGAAAGGGAGACCCGCCGTGGGTGGCCGTGCTCCTGACCGTGCTCGGCATCGCGGGCATGATCGTGCTCGGTGCCGCGCTGCTCGTCAGCCCGTTCCTGGCGGTCATCGTGGCGAAGCTGCGCCGGCGACGACTCCGCCGCCATGCGCCGACACCGGTCGAGCGCATC
>JAPSJU010000170.1 GCA_031178025.1 Agromyces sp.
CCTCGCGCCGCGCTCGGCGCCCTCGCCGCCATCGCCTCCGGCACGCTCGTCGCCGTCGCATTCGCCGGATGCGGCATCTCCGGTCCTGGCACCGTCACCACCGTGGGGAGGGTCGACTTCGAGACGCCGCTCGCCATCCCGCCGCTCGCCGAATCGTCGGTGGGCCCCGACGGCGCCAGGGTCTTCGAGCTGGATGCGCAGGCCGGTACGACCGAGTTCACTCCCGGCGAGCCGAGCGCCACGTGGGGGTTCAACGGCTCGTACCTCGGGCCGACGCTGTTCGCCCAGCGCGGCGAGCGCGTGCGCGTCGACGTCACCAACTCGCTCGACGAGCCCACGACCGTGCATTGGCACGGCATGCACCTCCCGCCCGAGATGGACGGCGGACCTCACCAGATGGTCGAGCCGAACGCGTCATGGTCGCCCGAGTGGGACATCGACCAGCCGGCCGCGACCCTCTGGTACCACCCGCACCCCCACGGCGAGACCGAGGAGCACGTCGCCCGCGGGCTCGCCGGCATGTTCATCGTGCAGGACGACGTCGAGGAGGCGCTGCCGTTGCCACGCGAGTACGGCGTCGACGACATCCCCGTCATCGTGCAGGACTCGGGCTTCTCCGAGGAGGGTGAGCAGGAGCGCGCGCGCCGCGGCTATGCCGGCGCGCTCGGCGACGAGCTGATCGTGAACGGCACGCGAGGGCCGTACCTGGATGTCACCCACGAGCTCGTGCGCCTGCGGCTCCTCAACGCGTCCACGGCCCGCACGTACGCCTTCGCCTGGAGCGACGGCCGCCCGATGACCCTGATCGCCACGGACGGCGGCCTCCTCGAGGCGCCCGTCGACCTCGATCGCGTCCGGCTCTCGCCCGGCGAGCGCGCCGAGGTGCTGCTCCGCGTCGCGGCCGGGGATCGTCCGGTGCTCCAGTCGCGCATGACGCCGGAGATCGCCGGGCTCGTCGCGCCGATCGCCGCGACGAACGGCGGCACCGACGCGTTCGATGTGCTCGAAGTGCGCGCGGCGGCCTCGCTGCAGCCCTCCCCGGCAGCGCCCGAGCGCCTCACTCCGCTTCCGGACCTCGACGAGGCGCAGGCCGCGACGACCCGCACGTTCCGACTCGGCGACAGCTTCGAGATCAACGGGCACACGATGGACATGGGACGGATCGACGAGACCGTGACGGTCGACACGATGGAGCGCTGGGTCGTGCGGAACGAGACCTCCCTTCCGCACAGCTTCCATGTGCACGACGTCCAGTTCCGCATCGCCTCGGTCGACGGCGCCGCCCCGCCGCCGGAGCTCGCAGGCTGGAAGGACACGATCTTCACCGAACCCGAGACGGAGTACGAGTTGCTGCTCCGGTTCGAGGACTACGCCGATTCGGACACGCCGTACATGTACCACTGCCATCTGCTGTGGCATGAGGATCAGGGGATGATGGGCCAGTTCGCCGTGGTCGAACCCGGGCGGTCTGCCACCATGACAGAGGAGACCACGCACCGTGACCACTGAGAGTCCGACCGAGACCATGAGCACCAGGAGCACACCGGCACTGACGACGGCGGCGGATCCGGCAGCCGTACGGCGCGGCTACGGCGCCCGCTGGGCGAGCGCGCCGCGCGAGTTCGCGTTCCTCATCCTCACGATGCCCGTCGCCATCGCCGGACTCGTGCTCATCTCCACGATGTTCTTCACGGGCCTCGGCCTGATCTTCATCGTGATCGGCATCTTCATCGTCGTGGCGTCGCTCTTCGTGGCCCGCGGTTTCGGCACGTTCGAGCTCGTGCGGCTCCGCTGGGCGGGGCGGCGCGACATCGTGCGGCCGGCGTGGGATCACGCCGACCGCGACCAGGGCTTCTGGCGCACGATGTTCGCGCCGTTCGTCGACGGGCACTACTGGCTGTACCTGCTGCACGGGCTCGTGATCAACCCGATCATCAGCGTCGTCACGTGGAGCCTCACGCTCGCGTGGACCTCGATCGCCCTCGCCGGGACGACGGGGTGGATCTGGCAGCGCTACCTCCCCGACGAGGGCCGCGAGGTCTGGCTCTACGACATCGTGCTCGACGTCCTCCTGCCGGGCAACGCGCTCGAGATCGACGACCGCGTCGGCGAGGCCGTCTTCGAGCTCGTCGTCGGCGTCCTCTTCCTCGTGACGCTGCCGTTCGTGCTCCGCGGGCTGACGCTGCTCCACGACATCGTGGCACGCGGCGTGCTCGGCGCCTGGCGCTCGGAGGCGCTCGAGGTCGAGGTCGCACGACTCGCGGCCTCACGAGGTGCCGCCGTGCAAGCCGAGGACGCATCGCTCCGGCGCCTCGAGCGCGACATCCACGACGGGCCGCAGCAGCGCCTCGTGCGCCTGCAGATGGACCTCGCCGCCATCGAGCGCAAGCTCGGGCACGACCCGGACGGGGCTCGCGCCCTCATCGGCGAGGCGCGCGACCAGGCTCGTGAGACGCTCGACGAACTGCGGGCGCTGTCCCGGGGCTTCGCTCCGCCCATCCTCCAGGATCGCGGGCTCGCCGCGGGGCTCGAATCACTCGCGTCGCGCAGCCCTGTGCCGGTCACCCTCGAGATCGAGCTCGCGGATGCGGCGCTCCCGGCCTCGATCGAACGCAATGCGTACTTCATCGCCGCCGAGCTCCTCACGAACGTCGCGAAGCACGCCGACGCGAGCGCCGTGCGCCTTCGCGTGGCAACGCGGGCGGAGGGACCGGCGGCCCACTGGATCGACGTCTGGGTGACCGACAACGGTCACGGCGGTGCCACTCTCATGCCCGGACACGGCCTGGCCGGGCTCGACGAGCGTGTTCGCGGGCTTCGCGGCGTGCTCGTGGTCGACAGCCCGGCGGGGGGACCGACCGCCATCGGCGCGCACGTGCCGTTCGTGCCGCTCGGGGCATCCGCCGGGCACTGATCCTCTGGACGCCGTTCGCCGGGGTCCGCACGAGCTCGCCGCTAGGGTGGGGGCATGACGGATGTCGCCGGCCGCCCCCTGCGCATCGTGCTCGCGGAGGACTCCGTGCTGTTGCGCGAGGGCCTCGTGCGCCTGTTCGACGAAGCGGGGTTCGAGACGGTCGCCGCCTACGGCGACGCCGACGCGCTGCTCGCGGAGATCGAGACGAGCGCGCCCGATCTCGCCGTGCTCGACGTGAGGATGCCGCCGAGCTTCCGCGACGAGGGGGTGCGTGCCGCGATCGAACTGCGCCGGCGCAGGCCGGGGCTCGGCGTGCTGCTGCTCAGCCAGTACGTGGAGGGCACGTACGCCCACGAGCTGCTCTCCTCAGGGGAGGGCGGGATGGGGTACCTCCTGAAGGACCGGGTCGCCTCGCTCGACGAGCTCGAGGACGCCGTGCAACGCGTCAGCGAGGGCGGCACGGTGCTCGATCCCCAAGTGGTGCGAGAGCTGCTCTCGCGCCGCAGCAACCCGCTCGAGACCCTCACGCCGCGCGAGCGCGAGGTGATGACCCTCATGGCGGAGGGACGCACGAACGCCGGCATCGCCAGGCAGCTCTTCATCGGCGTCGGCGCCGTCGAGAAGAACGTCACCTCCATCTTCCAGAAGCTCGGCCTCGAGGACTCGGGCACCGACCACCGTCGCGTGCTCGCCGTGCTCACCTGGCTGCAGCGCTAGACCCGTTCCTCCGACGCCGGTCCATCGGTCCGGGTCAGCCGCAGCGGCACATGCGAGCGCCACACCTGGACGTAGATCTGGTATCCGCGCCGCATCCAGGCCGCGAACGCGAGCAGTGCGGCGATGGCGCCGATGCCGACCGACCACCCGACCGAATCGCTCAACGCGAAGCTGAGACTGCCGAGGAGGAGCCCCGTGAGCGCCACCTCGACGATGAGGATGACCATCATCGAGCTCGCGAGCACCTGCGAGCGTCGCCGTGGCCCGAACGGGAAGTACGTGCGCTCGAGCCCCGCCTCGTCGTCGGCAGGCGACATCACGAAGTAGCGTTCCAGGCCGGGATCGAGATCGAGGTAGGCGCCGCGCAGGCGATTCATCGCGAGCACGAACGCCATGTCCTCCGTCGCCGTGTTGAACACGCGCAGTTGCGTGCCCGTGCCGAGCAGCACGAGCAGGAACAGGACGCCGAGCGCGGCGACGCCGAACCATCCGCGGAACTGCGTCGCGTTGCCGAGCACCCCGAGGGTGACGAGCCCGGCGGAGACGAGCGTCAGGAAGATGGCGATGCGCGTGAGCACCTCGCTCTGGGTCATCGATCGGGACGCGAGCAGGCTCCAGTGCTCGGTCGCCAGCAACTGCGCACGAAGCGATCGCTGCGCGTCGGTCATGGGGGCAGCGTCGCCCGCAGGAAGCGGGTCGGGCCCGGGTGCATCCGCCGTCATAGCGGCATTCTGCACCCGGGCCCGTCAGGCCGCCATCGCGGGATCACTTCACGGCGACGTGGGAGAACAGGAACCAGCGGTCCTTGTCGAGGCCGCGACGGATCTCGATGGCCACGTCCTGGCTGGCCGGATCCAGGTCGGCGAGGCCGTCGATGGCGTCGTCGACCCTCTGGATGGCGAGGTCGATCTGCGCCACGACGTCGTTGATCGCCTCGTCATAAGGCTGGAATCCGAGCTTGGGGTTCGCGGCTCGGCTCTTGGCGGCGACGGTGGCGAGGCGCCCGTCGATCGGGAGCCCGAGGGCGACCACGCGCTCCGCGGCCGTGTCGGCCCAGTCCTGCGCGTGGGCCACGACCTCATCGAGCAGTTCGTGCACGGCGATGAAGTTGACCCCCCGAACGTGCCAATGGGCCTGCTTGCCGTTGACGACGAGCGCGACGAGCTCGTGCACGACGGGCGTGAGGTACTGGGCGACCCCCGCGGCGACATCGGCGTTCGCGCCGGTCCTCGGTCTCTGCGGAGCGGTCTTGGTGTCGGTCATCGGTTCCACCTTCCCTCGGAGCGTATGTCATCGTCAACGCTACGGGGATGCCCCGGTATTTCAAGGAAGGGAAGCCTCGGCTCAGTCGCCGGCGCGCGCTCCCGGGTGCG
>JAPSJU010000171.1 GCA_031178025.1 Agromyces sp.
CCGGGAGCCATCTGGCGGCGTCGTCCCACATCTCGCCGAACGGCACGTCGTCGAGCGCGAACCACTCCGGGTCCAGCTCGTCGGACGCCCCCGGTTCGCCCGTCCAGGAGCGGCAGACGAACACGCTCGACTCCTGGCTCCACGCCTCCCGGTGCGGGAAGTGATAGGTGAGCAGGCCGCGGGGCTCGAGGTCGGATGCCCGGACGAGGACGCCCGATTCCTCGTAGACCTCTCGTACCGCTGCGTCGACTGCTGACTCCCCCGGCTCGAGCTTGCCGCCGAGCCCGACGTAGTTGCCGACGCCGAGCCCGTGCTTCTTGCGACCGAGCAGGACCTCCACGACCCCCGCGCGTTCACGGAGGAGGTAGCAGACGCAGACCTGGGGCAGGGCCATCCGGCGCTCGTCGTCCTCGGGATCAGCCGAAGAGGATCTTCGCCTCGTCGTACCGGTGCGGGGGGACGCTGTTGAGGCTGTGCACGGCCTCGGCGATCGACACGGTCTCGATGTCGGTTCCGCGCAGGGTCACCATGGAGCCCCAGGCGTCGTCGTAGACGGCGTCGACGGCGGCCATGCCGAGCCGCGTCGCGAGCACCCGGTCATAGGCCGACGGTGCGCCGCCGCGCTGGATGTGACCGAGTACGGTGTCGCGCGACTCGATGCCGGTGCGCTCCTCGATCATCGGCGCGAGGCGCTCGGCGATGCCGCCGAGCCGGGGCCGGTTGAACGCGTCGAGGCCCTTGTGCGAGTGCGCCTCCTCCATGTCGTCGAGATGGAACCCCTCGGCGACCACGACGAGCGGTGCTCGTCCGCGATCGCGGACCGACTCCACCCACTCGCAGATCTGATCGATCGACTGGGGCTGCTCGGGGATGAGGATCGCGTGGGCGCCACCCGCCATGCCTGAGTGCAGGGCGATCCAGCCGACATGGCGGCCCATGACCTCCACGACGATGCAGCGACCGTGCGACTCGGCCGTCGTACGCAGGCGGTCGATCGCCTCGGTGGCGATCTCGACCGCCGTGTCGAACCCGAAGGAGTAGTCGGTCGCGGCGAGGTCGTTGTCGATCGTCTTCGGCACGCCGACGATCTTCAGCCCCGCATCGGTGAGGCGGCGGGCGGCCGTGAGCGTCCCCTCGCCCCCGATCGCGATGATCGCGTCGATGCCGTTCGCATCGAGCATCCGCTGGATGTTCTCCGGCCCGCCCCCGTCGCCCTCGAACGGGTTCGTGCGGCTCGAGCCGAGGATCGTGCCGCCCTGCTTGGAGAGCCCGCGCACGTCGTGGCGCTCGATGGGCATGAAGTCGCCCTCGACGACGCCCTTCCAGCCCCAGCGGAACCCGACGAACTCGGCGTCGTGGGAGATGACGCCCTTCAGCACCGCGCCGCGGATGACGGCATTGAGCCCGGGGCAGTCGCCGCCGCTCGTGAGGATCCCGATCTTCATGATGGTGACGACTCCAGGTGCTCGACGCGAACAGAATGCTGCCGGGGCCACGACGGCGGGGCGTTCGACTGCGGCAGTCTATAGCCTTCCCGGGCGGCCGCCCGCAGGACGCCTAGAGGGTGCCGTCGAGCGCCGAGCGCAGCACGTGCTGCAGCGCGTCGAGCTGCACCGAGTCCGCCGAGCCCGGCTCGACGTCGCTGCCGTCGAGCGCGCGTGCGGCCAGGCCCTGCTTCGAGTCGATGAGCTCGGCGATGCGGGCGTCGATCGTGTGCGCGGCGATGATGCGCCACGCGGTGACCGGCTCGTCCTGCCCGATCCGGTGCACCCGGTCGATCGCCTGCGTCTGCTCGGCGGCCGTCCAGCTGAGTTCCGCGAGCACGACGTTCGACGCCGCCTGCAGGTTCACGCCGACGCCCGCCGCCGTGAGCGAGCAGATCGCCACGGCGACCTCGGGGTCCTTGTTGAAGGCGTCGATCGCGGCCTGGCGCTGGAGGGCCGTCTGGTCGCCTCGCAGGGACACGGTGCGGAGCTCCCGCGCGGCGAGCGCCGCCTCGGCCTGGTCCATGACGTCGATGTGCTTGGCGAAGAAGACGACCTTGCCGACCGAGCGCGCCAGCTGCGCGGCGTAATCGGCGGCGAGGCCCGCCTTCGCCTGGCCGATCTTGCGCACCATGGTGAAGACGTTCTCGCCCGACTTCGCCGACTTCGACTCCTCGAGCTCCGCGCTCGCGACGGCACGGATGAACTGGTCGCGCTGGTCGTCGTCGAGGTCGCCGACCCGCAGGCGACGAGCTTCGACGAGGGCGCGGAATCGGCCGAGCAGGCGATCGCCGAGGTCTCGTTCCGCAGCCCGGATGGAGCGGCCGAGCTCGTCGTCGAGTTCGACCGGCAGATCGGCGATGCGCTTGGCGGGCAGGTCGGCGGCCACGTCGACCTTGCGTCGGCGCACGATGCCGAGGTCGATCACCGCGCGCCGGGCGGCAGGGTAGAAGCCCTGGTCGGCGGGAGTGAGGCCATTCTCCTCGAGCCTGCCGAGGAGCTCGGGCGCGGGCTTGTCCCCTTCGATCCAGCCGAGGAACTGCCAGATCGCGCGGAAGTCGTCGACGTCGTTGATGAGGGGCGTGCCGGTGAGGGCGAGCAGCAGCGGGTCGCCGCCCGGCGCCGTGCGCCGGATGCGGTCGGCGAGCGCGAGCACGTTGCGGGAACGCTGCGACTGCAGGTTCTTGATGAAGTGCGCCTCGTCGACGACCATGCCCTTGAACCCGAGCGTCGAGAGCCAGGCCATGTGGCGGTCGAGCACGTCGTAGTTCACGATGACGACATCGGCGAAGGCGTCGAGGGTGTGGCCGTCGCCGTGGATGACCGTGGCCCGCCGAAGCGGCGTCCAGCGCTCGACCTCTCGAGCCCAGTTCATCTTCACGACGTTCGGCACGACGGCGAGCAGCGGGTAGGCACCGGCGACGGATGCCGCGAGCACCGACTGCGCCGTCTTCCCGAGACCCGGCTCGTCGGCGAGGAGGAAGGTGCGGTGGCCGAGGCGGGCTGCCTCGATGAAGCGGGCCTGGTGCTTCATGAGCTCCGACCCACGGGGAGCGAGCCGGTCGACGGCGGGCGCCTCGGGCAGTTCCATGGTCGCGGCCTGCCCGCCGGCTCCGAGTTCGAAGGACTTGAACAGCGGTCCGAGGAGCTCCCAGTTCGCGAGCCGCCGCACGGGCACGGGAGGTGCGACGGGCTTCGAGAAGTCGGGGGCGAGGAAGGGATTCGCGAGCTGGCGTGACCGCACGGACGGAGGGATCACCTGGTTCTCGGCGAGCTCGGGCTTCACCTCGGGCTCGCGGGTGATGATGAGCTCGTCCGGGCTGAGCTCCGCACCCGACTCCAGGAGCCAGTCCCGGCGGAACCGCTGGGCGACCGTCGAGATCGAGGCGTCGGGCTCGAGCAGGGCGATGAGGCTCGTGTCGCGGGCGGCGGTCTTCGCGAGGATCTGGGCGATGCCGTCGAGTCGCTTGAGCAACTCGGCGCGAGCGCCATCCGTCACCTCGGCGTCGGCCTTCACCCGGGCGCGTTCCTCACGCATCAGGAGCGCGATGACCTGGAACTTGGTCCGGTTCGTCGGTCCGAGCTTGCCCTTCTGCGCCTTCGTCTCGACCTCGCGCACCTTGCGCGCCAGGATCGGGATGATGGGCGCGTCATCGTCACGCGAGCGCGCTCGTTGACGCTGCCTCGTCTGCTGGGCCATGGTCCTCCCCGTTTCTCGGGCCGTCTCCGGCTCGCCCCCTCGGCACCGGTGGCGGTGGTCGGGCCCGCTCGGGGCGGCTCTCACGCCGCCGCACGCGGTACGCCGAATCCCGAACCGAGCAGCACGCGAGCCGGGCTCACGCGGTCGGCCGAAGAACGGATTCGTCGGGCGCCCCACCAGTCTAGCGGGCGCGGAGGACACCTGGCGACCCGAGCGCCGCGGGCACCGGCACGGGCTCCGTGCAGACGCTCCCGAGTCGCCCTATGCTGCAGGTATGGACGATTTCGCGAGGGCGGACGTCTCGCCCGATGACGACGAATTCACGGTTGCGCAGGACACCGAGTTCGACGAGGACGATCTCGTGCTCGGCGATGACGACCGGCCCATCGACGACGGCGCCATCGAGGAGCTGCCGGGCATCGACGAGGAGCGCCGTGTCCCGCTCCCCGACGATCCGGTCGACGTGGACGCCGACGAGGCCTGACCCGTCGCTCGGCCCGCGGATGATTCCGGCGTCGTGCGCGTCAGACGCCGCCGCCGCCCCCGCCGCCTCCGCCGCCGCCTGAGGAACCGCCCCCGCTCGAACCGCTCGACGAGGAGCTGGAACTCGACCCCGACCACGACGTGCTCGACGCGGAGGAGAACGAGGCGACCGCGACGGTGAAGGCGCCGGGGTTGAAGCCGCTGCGGCCCGCGTACCACTCCGGCGATCGATCGCTCGCCTCGTAGAGCCCCGCGAGTTCGTCGGCCCACTCGCGCTCGAGCCCGAACAGCACCGCGTACGGCAGCAGCCGCTCGTTGAGCCGCAGCACGACGTCGGGGTCGACGGCTCCGGGTGCGACATCCGCCGGCGGGGACGCCGCCGAGGCACTCGGCGCCCCGACGCCCGCGACCGACGCGGCGGGCCGGTCGACGCGCATCGCGCCGCTCGGGCTCTGCAGCACGCGCAGCCGGTCGGCCTCGGCGAGGCGGATGTAGAGCCGCAGGCCCTCGAGGTGATCGCGCACGGCGCGGCCCTCCGCGGTGAGCGGCCGCACGTCGGCGACGATGAAGAGCGCCGCGACAGCGGCGAGGATGGCGCCGACGAAGATGATCGCCGGCCACCCCCCGCCCCGCTGCTCCTCGAGCGCGACGACACCGAACACGAAGCTGAGCGAGGCGGCGCCCATCGCTCCGATGACGAGGAGCACGCGGATGCCGAGATCGGGACGACGGCGGAGCCCCGACTGGATGACGCGCTTCTTCACGGCCTGCCGGAGGGCGAGGAGGTGGCGGCCGATCGAGGTGTCGCGCGCCTTCAGCAC
>JAPSJU010000172.1 GCA_031178025.1 Agromyces sp.
TCGATCGCCTGGGCCTCACGGCCGAGGTGAGCGCGAGCGACCTGGCGGGCATCGCCACCGCCGCGGCCGATGCGCAGGTCATCCTCACCTCCACCGAGCTCGCCGATGCCGTGCGGCAGGCGGTGGGGCGGAGCTTCGCCGAGATCATCGAGGTCGTCAACTACTTCGACGTCAGCGAGATCGGCGACAAGCTCGAGGCCTCCTTGGGCTGAGCTCGATCGCGCACCGCGGTTCGGCCCCGGCCGTCAGCCGGTCAGCTCCTGCATGCCCGCCTCGAGCGCCGCGACCGCCGCGGATGCCGAAGTGCGTCGCTCGGCGAGCGTGCCGGTGTCGCCGACCGCATCGATGTAGACCTTCAGCTTCGGCTCCGTGCCACTCGGCCGGACCATCACCCGAGCGCCGCCCTCGAGCACGATCCGCAGCACGTCGGACGGCGGGAGCGCACCGAACCCGTCGGCCAGGTCCTCGATCCGTTCCACGCGGATGCCGCCGACCGACGCCGGCGGCGCGTCGCGCAGGCGGCCCATGATCTCGCCGATGCGTGAGAGGTCGGTGACCCGCAGCGAGATCTGGGCCGAGGCGAAGCATCCGAATCGCATGACGAACTCGTCGAGGTGGTCGGCGACCGTCCGGCCCGACGCCTGGAGCTCAGCTGCGAGCGACAGGAACGCCACGGCGGCCGAGATGCCGTCCTTGTCGCGGACGGTCTCGGGGTTCACGAGGTAGCCGAGCGCCTCCTCGAAGCCGAAGACGAGCCCCGGCGCCCGGGAGATCCACTTGAATCCCGTGAGCGTCGCCGAGAACTCCAGGTCGTACGCCCTGGCGACGGCCTGCAGCCCGGGGGAGGAGACGATCGAGCAGGCGAGCGTGCCGGTCGGGCCGGAATCCCCGCTCCGATCACTCACCCGGCGAGCCGCCTGCCAGCCCAGCAGGAGTCCGACCTCGTTGCCGGTGAGGCGCCGGAACCCCTCCGGCGTCGTCTCGTCGGGGATGGCGATCGCGAGCCGGTCCGCGTCGGGATCGTTGGCGATGACCAGGTCGGCGCCTGCCTCGCGCGCCCTGGCGAAACTCAGGTCCATCGCCCCCGGCTCCTCGGGATTCGGGAACGCGACCGTGGGGAAGTCGGGATCCGGCGAGATCTGCTCTTCGACGAGCGCGGGCGGCTCGAAGCCCGCCTCGGCGATCACCCGTGCGGTCGTCTCCCATCCGACGCCGTGCATCGCGGTGTAGACGACACGTGGCTGCACGCTCGGAGCGGTCGCCACGAGCGCCGTCCGGCGCACGTACTCGTCGACCACCGACTCGTCGGCCGTCTCGAACTCGCCCCGAGGCAGCTCGGGCACGGTGGTCGTCGCGGCGACGCGCTCGATGCGGGCCGCGATCTCGGCGTCGACGGGCGCCACGATCTGCGAGCCCTCGTCACGGTCGCCGAGGTAGACCTTGTAGCCGTTGTCGTTCGGCGGGTTGTGGGAGGCCGTCACCATCACGCCGGCCGAGGTGTCGAGGTGGCGCACGGCGAATGCGAGCACGGGGGTGGGGAGCAGCCGGGGCAGGAGGATGGCCCGCACTCCGGCACCCGCCATGATCTCGGCCGAATCGCGGGCGAACACGGCGGAGTTCTTGCGCCCGTCGTACCCGATCACCACCGAGGGCGTGGCACCCGGCGCGGCTCGCTCGACCAGGAACGCCGCGAGGCCGGCCGCCGCCTGGGACACGAGGACGCGGTTCATCCGGTTCGGGCCGGCGGCGATCGCGCCGCGAAGCCCGGCCGTGCCGAAGGCGAGCCGGTGGTCGAAGCGGTCGGCGAGCTCGGCGGAGGCCTCGGCGTCGCCTCGCCGGGCGCCGTCGAGGAGCTCGGCGAGCTCGTCGCGCGTCTCCTGGTCGGGATCCTGGGCGAGCCACGCCTCGGCGAGGGCGACGCGCATCGCGTCGCGATCGTTCGTCTGCGGCATCCGTACCTCCTAGAGCTCGGCGACGATCCTGGCGAGCAGCCGCGAGATCACCGACTCGGCGGCGCGACCCGCCTCGATGACCTCGTCGTGGCTGAGCGGCGTCTGCTGGATGCCGGCGGCGAGGTTCGTGATGAGCGACATGCCGAGCACCTCCATGCCCGCCTCGCGGGCGGCGATGGCCTCCAGGGCGGTCGACATCCCCACGATGTGGCCGCCGATGGCCTTGGCCATCTGCACCTCGGCAGGCGTCTCGTAGTGCGGACCGCGGAACTGGCAGTAGACCCCCTCGTCGAGCGTCGGCTCGACCGAGCGGGCGAGCTCGCGCAGGCGCCGCGAGTACAGGTCGGTGAGGTCGATGAAGGTCGCGCCCTCGAGCGGGGAGTCGGCCGTGAGGTTGATGTGGTCGCTGATGAGCACGGGGGTGCCGGGCGTCCAGGTCTCCCTGATGCCGCCCGCGCCGTTCGTGAGGATCATCGTCGTCGCGCCCGTCGCGGCGGCCGTGCGCACCGAGTGCACCACCCTGCGCACCCCGTGGCCCTCGTAGTAGTGCGTGCGTGCGCCGATCACGAGGGCGCGGCGACCGTTCGGGAGCAGCACCGAGCGGAGGGTGCCGACATGACCTTCGAGCGCCGGCTTGGAGAACCCCGGCACGTCGGTCGCCGCGATGGTGTGCGTCGTCGCTCCGATGAGGTCGGCGGCGCGGCCCCAGCCGCTGCCGAGCGTGAGGGCGACGTCGTGGCGTTCGACGCCGGTCAGTTCGGCGATGACCGAGGCCGCGTCGCGAGCGACCGCGAAGGGGTCGGCGGCGGGGTCGTCGAGCGGGTTGGCAAGCTGCATCCCACCACTCTAATGAGGCCGCGGATGCCGCGACGGGCCGTGCACGATTGGTGGCGTTTCCGGCGCTGCGACAGAATGTGAGCATGGCCTACGAGTTCGAGCGCACGCAACGGATCGCCGTCCTCGGAGGAGGACCCGGTGGATATGAGGCGGCCCTCGCGGGCGCCAGGCTCGGTGCGGAGGTCACGCTCGTCGAGCGCGCGGGCGTCGGCGGCTCCGCCGTGCTGACCGACGTCGTGCCGTCGAAGTCGCTCATCGCGACGGCCGAGGCGTCGAACGCCGTGAAGGAGGCGGCCGACCTCGGCGTGCAGTTCTACGCCAAGGGCTCCGGCGAGAAGGCCGTCAAGCCCAGCGTCGCGATCAACCTCGCCGCGGTCAACAAGCGACTCCTCGGGCTCGCATCGCAGCAGTCGGAGGACATGCGCTCCAACCTCATCGACGCGGGCGTGAACCTCGTGCAGGGGGAGGGGCGACTCGACGGGGCCAACGCCATCATCGTCGCGACGGCGAAGGGCGGAACGGATTTCGACCGCATCGAGGCCGACACGCTGGTCATCTCGGTCGGGGCGAGCCCACGCGTGCTGCCCTCCGCGGTGCCCGACGGGGAGCGCATCCTGACGTGGACCCAGCTCTACCAGCTGGAACAGGTGCCCGAGCACCTCATCGTCGTCGGCTCGGGCGTCACGGGTGCCGAGTTCGCCTCGGCGTACCGTGCCCTCGGCGCGAAGGTGACGCTCATCTCGAGTCGCGACCAGGTGCTGCCCGGCGAGGACGCCGACGCGGCATCCGTCATCGAGAAGGTCTTCAAGCGCAACGGCATGAAGGTGCTGAACAAGTCGAGGGCCGAGTCCGTCGTGCGCGACGGCGACTCCGTCGTCGCGACGCTCACGGACGGGCGGGAGGTTCGAGGCAGCCACTGCCTCATGGCCGTTGGCTCCGTTCCGAACACCGCCGACCTCGGCCTCGAGGACGCCGGTGTGCAGCTGTCCGAGAGCGGGCACATCCGGGTCAACCGCGTCGCCCGCACCTCGATGCCGAACATCTACGCCGCCGGCGACTGCACCACGTTCCTGCCGCTCGCCTCGGTCGCATCGATGCAGGGACGCACCGCCGTGTTCCACGCGATGGGCGACGTGGTGGACCCGCCGGAGGAGCGCAACATCACCTCGAACATCTTCACCCAGCCCGAGATCGCCACCGTCGGCTGGACGGAGAAGAGCATCGAGGACGGCGTCGTGCCCGGCGTCGTCTACAAGCTCGCCCTCGCGTCGAACCCGCGCGCGAAGATGATGGGCATCCGCGACGGCTTCGTGAAGCTCTTCGCCTCGAGCGGTTCCGGCGCGATCATCGGCGGCGTCATCGTCGCCCCGCGTGCATCCGAGCTGATCTTCCCGCTCGCCCTCGCGGTCGAGCACCGGCTCACGGTCGACCAGTTCGCCGAGGCGTTCCCGGTCTACCCGTCGCTGACCGGGTCGCTGACGGATGCCGCCCGCGCCATGCACGTCGTGCGCGAGTGATGCTTCGGCGCCCCGCGGCCTGATCGTCGGGGTCGACGGTCGGGCGAACGGTCAGGCGTCGGCGATGGAGAGCAGCAGGTGTCCGCTCGACACGGTCGCGCCCGCCTCCGCGTTGACCAGGCCGACGACGCCGTCCTTGTGCGCGACGATCGGCTGCTCCATCTTCATGGCCTCGAGCACGAGCACGAGGTCGCCCTTGACGACCTTGTCGCCCTGCGCGACCGCGACCTTCACGACGGTCGCCTGCATCGGCGCCTTCACGGCATCGCCCGTCGCGGTGTCGACCGCGTGCGAACCGCTGCGGCGCCGCGGGGGAGGTCCGGCTGTCGCGGCCGCAGCAGCGGACCCGCCTCCGGCGAGACGCTTCGGCAGGCTGACCTCGATGCGCCGGCCGTCGACCTCGACGACCACCTCGGTGCGCTCGGCGGGGCCCGTGGGCTCGACGAGCTCACCCGACCACGGCTCGAGCTGGTTGTCGTACTCGGTCTCGATCCAGCGGGTGTAGATCGAGAAGGGCTCGTCGCCGTCGGGGGCGAACGCGGGATTGCGCACGATGTCGCGGTGGAAGGGCAGCACCGTGGGCAGCCCGGCGATCTCGAACTCGTCGAGTGCGCGACGGGCTCGCTCGAGCGCGTCGCGACGGGACGCCCCCGTCACGATGAGCTTCGCGAGGA
>JAPSJU010000012.1 GCA_031178025.1 Agromyces sp.
TCTCACCCGACGCGACCCTCGCGGTCTGCACGATCCGCCGCACCGTGTTGCCGTCGTGCACGAAGTTCTGCCCCAGCTTCTTCGTCGGCGTGACGTCGAGCAGCTCGGCGAGATCGCGGATCTCGGCCGGTCCGAGCAGTCGCGGCGCAGCAGCCCCGGCGCCCGACGCCTCGGCCTCATGCCGATGCGCGTTCACGCCGTGCTCCCGCGCTCAGTCCCCCGCACGGGCCCCATCCTCCCACGCGCCGTACACGCGACGAGTGTTCGACGCGAGCTGCGCGCACAGCTCGTCCAGATCGACCTCGAGCACCTCTGCCATGAACCGCACCGTGTGCGGCACGAGGTACGGGGCGTTGGGGCGGCCGCGGAGCGGCACGGGCGTGAGGTACGGGGCATCCGTCTCGACGAGGATCCGGTCCCGCGGCGCGACCCTCAGCGCCTCGCGGAGGTTCTCGGCGTTCTTGAACGTCACGTTGCCGGCGAACGAGAGGTACCAGCCGGCGTCGCCGGCGAGCGCGGCGAGCTCGGCGCCGCCCGAGAAGCAGTGGAAGACGGTGCGTTCGGGTGCGCCCACCCGGCGAAGCGTCGAGACCACCTCGTCGTGGGCGTCGCGGTCGTGGATCTGCAGCGCGACCCCGTGCCGCTTCGCGATGTCGATGTGCGCTTCGAAGGAACGGAACTGCGCGCCCCGACCCTCGTCGCCGGTACGGTAGAAGTCCAGCCCGGTCTCGCCGACGGCGCGCACCCTCGGCTGTGCGGCGAGCTCATCGATCACGGCGATGGCGTCGTCCAGTGCTCCGGCCTCCTCGAGTCGAGGCGCCTCGTTGGGGTGCAGCGCGACGGCGGCGAGCAGCCTCGGCTCCCGGGCGGCCGCCGCCGCCGACCATCGGCTCGTGGCGACATCCGTCCCGACCTGCACGGCGCCCGCGATCCCGACGGCCGCCGCCCGCTCGAGGTGTGCGTGCACGTCGAGCGGCAGCGCGCCGTCGGCGATCTCGAGGTGGGTGTGGTTGTCGTAGACGGGAACGGCGAGCGGCTCGGGCGGCGGCGGGTACTCGACGG
The DNA here is from genome assembly GCA_031178025.1 of Agromyces sp. Taxonomy (GTDB): domain Bacteria; phylum Actinomycetota; class Actinomycetes; order Actinomycetales; family Microbacteriaceae; genus Agromyces. The sequence goes on from JAPSJU010000012.1 coordinate 1,063, forward strand.
CGCGACCGCCGTCGGAGCGGGTGCGCAGGTGCTCGGGCGAGGCGTTCGTCACGCCGCGGTCACTCCGCGACCTCGACGCGGGGGAAGAGCGCCTCGAGCGGGGCCACGCGCTCGCCGGTGCTCCACTGGTCGGCACGGTCGATGCGCTGGTCCTGCACCGCGCCGGGCGCGCCGAGTGCCGTCCAGAGCTTCGCAGTCGCCTTCGGCAGCACCGGCGAGAGCAGCACGGCGAGCGTGCCGAGCCCGTGGTAGGCCGTCGCGAGCACCGTCTCGAGCCGTGCTCGCCGGTGCGGGTCCTTCGCGAGCATCCACGGCTCCTCCACCGTGAGGTACCCGTTCAACGCGTCGACGAGCTCCCACGCCGCGGCGATGGCGTCGTGGATGGCGAGCCGTTCGATGGCCTCCCAGGAGGCGCTCGTCGCCCGTTGCTCGATCGCGGCGATCTCGTGGTCGGCGGCCGAGCGCTCGGATGCCGTGGGGACGACGCCGTCGCAGTAGCGCGTGATCATGGCGATGACACGGGAGGCGAGGTTGCCGAAGCCGTTCGCGAGCTCGGCCTGGTAGCGCGCCGAGAGGTCCTCCCACGAGAACGAGCCGTCCTGGCCGAAGTTGATCGCGGAGAGGAAGTAGTACCGGAAGGCGTCGGAGCCGAAGGTGTCGGTGATCTGCTCGGGCGCGATCCCCGTGAGCTTCGACTTCGACATCTTCTCTCCGCCGACGAGCAGCCAGCCGTGGGCGAAGACGCCGCGCGGCACCTCGACGCCGGCGGCCATGAGCATCGCGGGCCAGATCACCGCGTGGAACCGGAGGATGTCCTTGCCGATGATGTGCTGGGCCGGCCACCGGCGTGCGAACTCCGCGTCGTCCTGCCCGTACCCGACGGCGGTGACGTAGTTGAGCAGGGCGTCGAACCAGACGTACACGACGTGGGAGTCGTCCCACGGCACCTTCACGCCCCAGTCGAAGGTCGAGCGTGAGATCGAGAGGTCGGCGAGGCCCGAGCGCACGAACGAGCGCACCTCGTTGCGCGCCGATTCGGGCTGCACGAAGTCCGGCCGCTCCTCGTAGAGCTCGAGCAGGCGGTCGGCGAAGGCGCTCATGCGGAAGAAGTAGTTCTTCTCGTGCAGGAGCTCGACGGGCTTCGAGTGGATGGCGCAGACCAGCTGTCCCTCGTACTCCCCCGTGCCCGGCACGAGCTCGGACTGCTGCTTGTACTCCTCGCAGCCCACGCAGTAGTACCCCTCGTACTCGCCGGTGTAGATGTGGCCGTCGTCGTAGAGCTTCTGCAGGAACTTCTGCACGTTGGCCTCGTGCCGGTCCTCGGTGGTGCGGATGAAGTCGTCGTTGGCGATGTCGACGGTCTCGAGCAGGGGGATCCACGCGTTCGCGACGAGGGTGTCGGCCCACTCCCTCGGCGTCACGCCGTTCGCCGTCGCCGTGCGCAGGATCTTCTGTCCGTGCTCGTCGGTGCCCGTGAGCATCCAGGTGTCGTCGCCGGCCTGCCGGTGCCACCGGGCGAGCACGTCGGTGGCCACCTCGGTGTACGCGTGCCCGATGTGGGGCACGTCGTTGACGTAGAAGATGGGCGTGGTGACAGAGAACGAGGAGGCGTCGGCCATAGCTGCAATCCTATGGGCGAGCGGATGCACCTCCTGCCCCGGTCACCCGCCCCGCTCGCGCTCCTCGCGCTCCTCGCGATGCCGTCGGCGCACGCTGCCGTCGCCGACCGCGGGCGGCACGGCCTCGACCACGTCCACGTGGTCGTGGGGAGTCGGCACCCCGAGCGTCGCGTCCTGCTCCTTCAACGCGGGTTCGTGCACGCGCTGGCCCCGGTAGGCCACCATGCGCAGGCCGAGCACGATCTTGCCCGGCGCCTCGCGGCGGTCGAGCGCGCGGTAGGCGTCGGCGACGGCGTCGAGCGGGAAGACGTCGGCGATCGGCAGTCGGATGCGGCGAGCGGCGGCGAGGGATGCCACCCGGCCCAGGGCGACGACGTCGCCCGCCGAGGCCCGGACCGCGCGGTGCTCGTCGACGGCGTCCCAGTCGAGCAGCGTGAGCACCCGGGATGGCGGGACCCCGAGTGCCGCTGCTTCGCCGGTCTGCCCGCCGAGGAAGTCGAGGAACGCCGTCACGGGCCCGGTCGCGATGGCGCGCACCCGCTCCGCCAGCCCCGGTCCGTACTCGGTCGCGACGACGCCGAACTGGCGCAGGAAGTCGAAGCGGGTCTCGACGCTCGAGCCGATCACCGTCGCACCGCGCATGCGGGCGAACTGGGCCGCGAGGCATCCGATGCCGCCGGCCGCCGCCGTGATCACGACGGTGTCGCGCGGGGTGAGCCCGAGCCCCTCCACGGCGTTCCAGGCGGTGGTTCCCGCGGTGTAGAGGGAGCCGGCGACCTCCCACGAGAGCGCCGGGGGCCGGGTCAGCAGGTTGGCCTCTGGCACCACGACGTGCGTGGCCTGGGCGCCGGCGTCCACGAATCCGATCACCTCGTCGCCGCGTGAGAATCGCTCGACGCCCTGGCCGGTCGCCAGCACGACGCCCGCGAGGTCGCGCCCCTGTGCGGCCGGGAACTCGACGGGCCATCGCTCGGGGTGGTCGCCCCGGCGGATCGCGCTGTCGATCGGGTTCAACCCCGACGCGAACACCTCGACGAGCACGTCGCCGGGGCCGGGCTCCGGTGTCGGGACCTCCGCGACCTCGAGCACCTCGGGGCCGCCGAAACCGGAGAATCGCACTTCCCTGGCCATCTCGCACCTCCACCGTGAGGGGACAGTGCCATTCTCCGCCTTCGGACGATCGATGGGGGCGGAACGCCCGGAATGCCTCAGCTCGGTCCGAGCGGGGGTCGGCGCAGGCCAGCGGAGTCGGCGCGGCCGCCGTCGCTCCGGCGTGCGCCGAGGGCGGCCTCGTAGAGGTCGCGCTTGCCGAGCCCGCTCTCGGCGGCGACGAGGGCTGCGGCGTCCTTCAGCCGCGTTCCCGACGCCGCGAGCGCCAGGACGCGGTCGAGCGCGCCCTCGGCATCCGCCTGCTCCACCGCTGCGCCTCCGACCACGATGCAGATCTCACCGCGCACGCCGCCCTCGGCCCATGCTGCCAACTCGGCGAGGCCGCCCCGGCGCACCTCCTCGTGGAGCTTGGTCAGCTCCCGGCAGACCGCGGCCGGTCGCTCGGCACCGAACGCCTCGGCGAGGGCCGCGAGGCTCGCTGCGAGCCGCGACGGCGCCTCGAAGAAGACGAGGGTGCGGCGGTCGCCCGAGAGCTCGGCCAGGCGCCGCGTCCGGTCGCCGGCCTTTCGCGGCAGGAACCCCTCGAACGCGAAGCGATCGGTCGGCAGTCCGGAGACGGCGAGCGCCGTGACGACCGCCGACGGCCCGGGGATCACCGTGACGGTGACGCCGCCAGCAGCCGCCGCCTGGACCAGCGGGTATCCCGGGTCGGAGACCGTGGGCATGCCGGCATCGCTCAGGACCAGCAGGTCCGCGTCGCGCGCCAGCTCGACGAGCTCCGCCGCCTTCTGCCGTTCGTTGTGCTCGTGAAGGGCGATGAGCCTCGGCCGGTTGCGGATGCCGAGCCCGGCGAGCAGGCGCTGCGTCACCCTGGTGTCCTCGGAGGCGATGACGGCCGCCTGCTCGAGCGCCTCGCGGAGCCGCGCGGACGCATCGCCGAGATTGCCGATGGGCGTGCCCGCGAGGATGATCATGGGTCCAGTTTCCCGCATGCGGCTCGATCGACGAGCCGGCAGTGCTGCCGGGCCAGATTACTCTGGGCCCATGGGTGTTGAGACCGAGGCCGGGCCCGAGCCGCGGCCGGCGGCGGTCGACGGCACGGCGTCGTCATCGGCGGCGTCCGAGCCGGCCGAGGCATCCGATGCGTCCGCGACGCCTCCCGCGCACGCCGCATCCGAGGCCCGTGGCACTCGGCTGGACGACTGGTGGGCGCGCACGCTCTCGACCCCGCGCCGGCGCGCGCTCTGGTACTGGGGCGGGCCGATCCTCGTCACGCTGCTCGCCGCCGTGCTGCGCTTCTGGAACCTCGGGCATCCGCAGGCGATCGTCTTCGACGAGACGTACTACGTGAAGGATGCCTGGACCCTGCTGCAGAACGGTCACGAGACGAGCTGGCCGGAAGGCGCCGACGAGGACTTCGCGAGCGGCGACACCGGGATCCACCTCGACGACCCCTCCTACGTGGTGCACCCGCCGCTCGGGAAGTGGATGATCGCGCTCGGCATGCTGCCCTTCGGTGCGGACAGCGCATTCTGGTGGCGGGCGAGCACGGCGCTCGCCGGGACGGCCGCGGTCTTCCTGCTCGCCATCGTCGCCCGACGCCTCTGGCCCTCGACGCTCCTGGCCGTCATCGCGGCGTTCCTCTTCGCGATCGACGGGAACGCGATCGTCATGTCTCGAGTCGCTCTCCTCGACAACTGGGTGATGCTCTTCGCGCTGCTCGGATTCTGGTTCGTGCTCCTCGACCGTTCGCAGGCGAGGCGCCTCCTGGAGGATCGCCTGGCCGCCGCGCGCAACAGTGGACACGACCCCCACTACGGCCCGGCACTCTGGGCGCGGCCGTGGGTGATCGCGGCGGGGGCGGCCTTCGGCGCCACGTGCGCCGTGAAATGGTCGGGGCTCTGGTTCCTCGCGGCGTTCGGCCTCTACCTCGTGGTCGTCGACGCCCTCGCGCGGAAGCGTGCCGGCGTGCCGTTCTGGATCACGGCCGCCGTACTGAAGCAGGGGCCCGTGACGTTCCTCCTTCTGGTCCCGGTCGCGAGCGCCGTGTACCTCGCCTCGTGGACGGGCTGGCTCGTCACCGAGGGGGGCTACTACCGGCACTGGGCCGAAGAGGCCGCCAACCGGGCCACCGGATGGCTCGAGTGGGTGCCCACGGCGATGCAGAGCCTCTGGCACTACCACCAGTCGGCGTACACGTACCACGTCGGCGTCCACGGCGACCATCCGTCGCAATCCAACCCGCTCACGTGGCTGTTCATGGTGAAGCCGACGAACATGTACTTCCGAGCGATCGAGGACGGCACGGGCGGATGCGGCGCGCAGACGTGCTGGGAGTCGATCATCGGCATCGGCAACCCGATCATCTGGTGGGCGGCCGCGCTCGCGTGCCTGTACCTCGTGTACCGGCTCGCCCGCTTCCGCGAATGGCGGGCCGGAGCGATCCTGCTCGGCCTCGCCGCCGGGTACGTGCCATGGCTCATGTACCTCGACCGCACCGTGTTCCAGTTCTACTCGATCGCGTTCCAGCCCTTCACGACGCTCGCCCTGACGGCCGTCATCGCCCTCATCCTCGGCCGGCGCGACGACGCGCGATGGCGTCGGGAGCGCGGGATCGCGACGGTCGCGGTGTTCCTCGGATTCGTCCTCCTCGTCTCGACCTTCTACTACCCCATCTGGACCGGCATGGCCGTGACCCCCGAGTTCCGCCAATTGCACTTCTGGTCGCCGAGCTGGGTGACATGACCCGTCGCCTCGGCGGAGCGGCCGTGCCGCCGTGGGCGCCGGGACTCGTCGTGGCGGCATCCGCGGCACTCCTCGCGTGGCTCGTCGCCCTCGCCGTGCCGGCGGTGCCGATCCTCACCGCGGCCGTCGCCCTCGGCATCGTGGTCGGCCAGGTGCCGGCGCTCCGGGTCGCGCTCGAAGGCGTGCTCGCCCCCGGCCTCCGCGTCGCGTCCCGCCGATTCCTGCGGGTGGGCATCGTCCTGCTCGGCCTGAAGCTCAGCCTCGTCGACATCCTCGATCTCGGCTGGGTCACCATCGCCACGACGGTCGCGGTCGTCGGCGTGACCTTCGTGGGCACGATCGGACTCGGGCGCGCGCTTGGCCTGCCCGGTCACCAACCCGTGCTCGTCGCGAGCGGATTCTCGATCTGCGGCGCCTCGGCGATCGGGGCGATGGCCGCGACCGTGCGGGCGCGCGACGAGGAGCAGGCGGTGCCCGTCGCGCTCGTGACCCTGTGCGGCACGCTCGCCATCGCCGTGCTGCCCGCGTTGTGGCGTCCGCTCGGACTCTCCGCCACGGGTTTCGGCCATTGGGTGGGGGCAGGCGTGCACGACGTCGGGCAGGTCGTCGCCACCGCGCAGCTCGCAGGCCCCGTCGCACTGGCGGTCGCCGTCGTCGTGAAGCTGACGCGCGTGCTCATGCTCGCGCCGCTGGTCGCGATCACGGCGGCCGTCGAGCGTCGGCGCAGCGTGCCTGCCGACGGCGCGCACCCTCCGATCGTGCCGCTCTTCGTCGCGGGCTTCCTCGCGGCCGTCATGCTCAACTCGTTCGTCGCGCTCCCGACGGCCGTACGGGAGGGCGCCGATCTCGTGCAGACCGCGCTGCTCGCGACGGCGCTCTTCGCACTCGGCGCCGCGATCCGCTTCGACGAGCTCGCCTCGACCGGCTGGCGCGCGCTCGTCGTCGGCCTCACCTCCTGGGTGCTCGTCGCGACGCTCGCGTACGGTGCGGTGCTCCTCGGCTGAGGTCTGCGCCGTCGCTCAGACCGCGAGCACGAGCTTGCCGCGCACCGCGCCGGACTCGAACCTCGCCACGGCGTCTGCCGCACGCTCGAGCGGGAACACCTCGCCGACGACCGGGGCGAGCTCCCCGGCCTCGATGCGCCGGGTGAGCTCGGCCAGGTCCGCGCCGTTGCGTGACGCCGCGAGCGGCCGCAGTCGCTGCGAGACGAAGGGCGAGACGAGCGAGGCTGCGGCGATCCGCCCGAGCGGGCCGAGCAGCCGGCCGCCGCGCCCCGACGACAGCACGAGCGTGCCGCCGGGATCGACCGCGCGGCGAACCCGCGACAGTGGCCGATCGGCGACGGGGTCGAAGATCGCGTCGTACGGTCGGTCGACCTCGGTGAAGTCGGCGACCGTGTGGTCGATCACGTGATCGGCCCCGATCCTCCGGACGTGCTCCGCCTTCGTGCCGCGGCAGACTCCAGTCACCTCGGCGCCGAAGGCCTTCGCGAGTTGCACGGCGAACCCGCCGACACCGCCGGATGCGCCGTTCACGAGCACCCGTGCGCCCGGGCCGATCTCGGTGAGGCGCCAGCCCTGCAGGGCGGTCGTGCCCGAGACGGGGACGGCCGCGGCGTGGACGGCGTCGACGTTCGCCGGCCGCCGCGCGACGAAGCGCTCGGGAACCGCGACGAGTTCCGCCCATCCGCCCTGGTCGGCTTCGGCATAGACGGGATCACCGACGCGGAACCCTGTGACGTCCGCGCCGACGGCCTGGACCACCCCGGCGACATCCCGGCCGAGCATCGGCTGCTTCGGACGACGAAGCCCCGACACCGCGCGGATCGCCGTCGGCTCACCTCGAAGCAGCAGCACGTCGCCCGCGCTCACGGCGATGGCGTGCACGCGGATGAGCACGTCCGCGGGGCCGGGCTCGGGTTCGGCGACCTCGGCGAGCGCGAGCACCTCTGGGCCGCCGTACCGATGGCGCACGACCGCCCTCACGACGCGCCCCCGGCGCGCACGCCCGCGGCATCGATCGCGACGACGACGCTGCCCGCCTTGTGGCCGCCGTCGACCCGGCGGTGCGCCGCGACGATCTCCTCGAAGGGCAGCACCCGGTCGATGACGGGCACGATCGAGCTCCCCTCGGCCAGTTGCGAGATGAGCGCGAGATCGGCCGCCTTGTCGGGCCCGCTGCGAAGTCCGGTGAACAGGATCCCGGCCCGGCGTCCGGTGTCGGTCGACCCGGCCCGCCTGCGGCGCAGCATCACCGCGAGGCTCGGCACCGTCGACAGGTAGATGCCGTCAGGGGTCATCGCCGCCCGGGACTCCCGGAACGAGCGCTTGCCGACCGCATCGAAGATGACGTCGAACCGGCCCTTCGCGTCGGTGAAGTCCTCCCGCGTGTAGTCGATCACCTCGTCGGCGCCGAGTGATCGCACGAGCTCGACGTGGCGGGTGCTGCAGACGCCCACGACCGTGGCGCCGAGGTGCTTCGCATACTGCACCGCCGCAGAGCCGACGGTGCCCGAGGCGCCGTTGACGAGCACCGTCTGCCCCGCTCGCACTCGCGCCCCGTCGCGCAGGAACGGGATCGCGGTGAGGTACCCGTCGACGATCGCGACGGCCTCCGCGGCACTGAGGCCGTCGGGCACTCGCGCGACGACACCGTCCGCGGCGACCCGCACGAACTCGGCGTGCGCGCCCGGCGACGGTGCGAGCGTGCCGTAGACCGCGTCGCCCGGCGCGAACCGGGTCACGTCGGATCCGGTTCGCTCGATGACGCCCGCGAAGTCGTATCCGAACACCGGATGCTTCGGCCTCCTGAGGCCGAAGAAGACCCGGGCGAACGCGGGCCGGCCCGTGCGGTTCGCGCTGTCGGTCGCGCCGACCGTGGTCGCCTCGACGCGGACCAGCAGCTCGCGTGCTCCGATGACCGGTTCGTCGACCTCCCGGATGCGCACGACGTCGGCCGCGCCGTACCGCTCCACGATTGCTGCCCTCATGATGCCGTCTCCTCGTTCTCGGGGTACTGGAAGACCTCGTCGAGCGGCACCCCGAAAACGCGCGCGATCTGGAAGGCCATCTCGAGCGACGGCGAATACCGTCCCTGCTCGATCGCGATGACGGTCTGGCGGGTGACGCCGATGCGCTCGGCGAGCTCGGCCTGCGTCATCTCGCCGGTGCGGAACCGCAGGGCCCGGATGTCGTTGGTGACCCGGGTCGGCGGCCTCACCACGTCGGCACGCCCTTCCGGTAGACGATCACCTTCGTGACACTCGAGAGGAGCGCGGAGAGGACGAAGCCGAGGTACAGCGCGTTCGCAATCCAGAACGCATCCGCGTCGAACATCGCCAGCACGAGCGCACCCACACCGCCGATCACCACGAAGGAGCTGCCGACCCGCTCGCCGAGCCGGTCGATCTCCTTGTCGCGGACGTCGCCCTTCGTGCTGTCGCTCGGCGACACGATCTCGACGAGGATGCGACCGACGATTCCGGCGACGATGGCCCCGCCGATGGTCCAGAGCATCGGGACCACCCAGTCGATCTCGTCGACCGGAGTGCCCCGGAGCCATTGCGGCAGCACGAGGAACAGGTACACCGCGTATCCGGTGACGGCGATCGTGAGGAAGACCCACGTGCCCTTCTCTTCGTACGACATGCCCACTCCTCATGTAAAGAACTCTTGACACTTGAAGGTAAAGCAGTTTTGACCAAGAGTCAAGTATTTTTGACATCACTAAGCCGTGGTGGCCGACCTCCCGCCTCTGGCGTTCGCAGTGGACCTCTTCGCCTACCGGCTCAGATCGGTCGACGACGCACCCGATAGCGCACGTGCAGCACCCGGTTGGCCTGGAGCACGACGTCGGGATCCTCCAACAGGTGCTGCGCGTCGACCGACCCGAAGTAGCGCTTACCCGACCCGAACACGACGGGTACGACGTCCATGCGCACCTCGTCGACCAGGCCCGCGGCGAGCGCCTGGCCACCGACGTCGCCGGCGGCGACCTCGACGATGCGGTCACCCGCAAGCTCCTGCGCCGTGGCCACGGCTGCTTTGACGCCGTCGACGAAGTGGAACGGCGCCTCGGGGTCCCAGCCCTCGGGCTTCGGCCGGTGCGTCACGACGACCACGTGGTCGATCCCGCTCGGAGGCTTCCCGTCCCAGCCGTCCGTCAGGTCGAAGACGTGGCGGCCGGCGATGGTCACCCCGATCTGGTCCCAGTACGGCCGGGTGTAGTTGTAGGACGACTGCGACACCTTCAACACGCCGCTCTCGTCCAACGGGACGTCACCGCTGGTCAACCAGTCGAACAGCGGTCCGGGGTGGTCGTTCTCGTCCGCGATGAAGCCGTCGACGGACACCGAGCTGTACATGACCACCTTGCCCATGGGGTTCTCCTCTGCGTTGGCGTGGCCCCAAAATTAGCGCGTCGCGAGCCGTCGCTCTTGTAGGAAATCAATCGGCCGGCAGCGGCCAGCTGTCCAGCACGTGATCGGGATGTTCGCGCAGGAACCGCCGCCGGACTTCGGCGTACCGGCTTGGCGTGAGCCCGGTGAATGCCCGGAACTCGTGGCCGAAATGGGCCTGGTCGAAGTAGCCGGCGCCACCGGCGACCTCGCCCCAGTCGATCGGTTCGGAGAAGTCGATCGCGAGCACGGTGGCGGTGAAGCGGTAGCTGCGGGCCAGCCGCTTCGGCGTGACCCCGATGAGCTCCTTGAACCGCTGTGCCAGATGCGTGCTGCTGACACCGGCTGCCACGCTCAGGTCGCCGATCGCCACCGCTCCGCTGGTCGCCGCGATGACACTGCTCGCATGGCGGACCAGCCCCAGGCCGGCGGTCTCGCCCAGCCGTCGCATGAGCTCCTGCTCGAGCAGCGTCAGCATCTCATACGGTCCGTCCGCCGTGGCCAGCCGGTCTCGGAGCTCGGCGACGGCGGGACTGCCCCAGACCTGCTCCACCGTCACCGGCCGGTCGCACAGCTCGGCGGCGGGCATCGGCAGGAACGGCGCCAGTCCCCACGGCTTGAAGTGCACGCCGACGGAGCGGGTCCAGAGGGGGTAGCCGAACTGCAACGCGCGGGTGGGCGTGGTGACCACGCAGCCGTCGGCGTACTCGGCCGTCTCGATGTCGGTGCCGGACCGGATGTGGAACGGCGCCCCGAGGTTGACCATGAGGAACGCTGCCGGCGACGGCGGCAGCATCAGCCTGGCGTACGGCGACGCGCCCTCCAGGTAGTACAGGTCGTCGATCAGCCCATCCAACGGCGCTCGCGGCAGTCTGGACACGTACTCCACGCCCACAGTATCGCCGATGCCCCGCCCGAACACACGTGCGACGTGAGGAGCAGGTATCTCCATCGATCGGTTCAGTGCGCGCCGTCGACGAGCTTCAGGCCGACCACGCAGCCGACGAGCCCGGCGAGGAGGGCGAGCTTCGCCCACGAGACATCCGTGTCGCCCGTGATCATCGCCCAGGTCACGGTGAGGGCCGCGCCGATGCCCACCCAGACGGCGTACGCGGTGCCGGTCGAGATGTCACGCATCGCCCACGCGAGGCCGCCCATCGAGAGGACGAGTGCACCGAAGAAGACGAGCGACGGCCAGAGCTTCGTGAAGCCCTCGGACCTGCCGAGCGCGGTGGCCCAGACGGCTTCGAGCACGCCCGAGACGATGAGGATGATCCATGCCATGACTGTTCACTCCCGTGGCCAGTCTTGTCGCGTTCCGGGTACTGGGTGCCCTCGTCCGGGGCCGCCCATCGACGACCTGCTCGAAGGCTAGCAACGGGGGCTGGGCAGGCCCTGTGCAGTCAGGGCCGTACGGTCAGCGCCCGAGCCCCGTCGGCGACACCGGGTGCCGGGCGATGGCCCGGTCGGCGGCGAAGCGCGCCGGCGCCCGGCCCGCCCCGTCGACGAGGTCGGCGAGGATCCGCCCCACGACCGGCGTGAACTTGAAGCCGTGCCCCGAGAACCCGGCCCCGACGACGACCGGGCCGATCCGATCGAGCACGAAGTGCTCGTCGGGCGTCGTCGTGTACGTGCAGCTGATCGGCGCGACCGCATCGGCGTCGACGCCGGGCAGCCAGTCGCGCGCGTACCGTTGCAGCGCCGCGAGCTGCTCGGGCACCGGCGTGAAATCGCGCATGTCGGGATCGACGACGGGTCCCACCCCGTGCCATCCGGCCTTGACGCCCTCGCCCGGGGTGAGCATGCCGTACACCGGCGAGCGCCAGTAGCCGTAGGCGGCCTCGGCGTCGCCCGGGAAGTGGTTGAAGCTCGGCCAGGCCATGGCGGCGTCGCGCACGCCGAAGTGCGCCGGCTGCTCCTGCGTGACGACGAGCCGCGGCAGCCGGACGCCGGCCACGCCGTCGAGGAGCTTCATCGTCCAGCCGCCGAGCGTGACGACGGCCGTGCGCGCCTCGAAGACCTCCTCCTCGCCGTCGTCGGTGACGGATGCCACACGCACGCGCTCGTCATCCACCACATCGATCCGCGTGGCTCGCGTGCGGTGCCGCACGTCAGCCCCGAACGCCGCGGCGGTCGCGTGCAACGCGGCGATCGTGGCATCCGCGTTCACCCGTCCGGCCGCCTCGTTGAACAGGACGCGGTGATCGAAGCGGATGCCGGGCCAGCGCTCCCCCGCCTCCTCGACGGGCAGGAACTCCGCCGCGATCCCGGCGGCGGCGAGCGCGGCGTGGACCTCGTCGAAGGCGCCACCCGGGCCGTGGTTCGCCACGCCGACGAGATCGAGCAGCGAGGCGCCGCTCTCGGCCTCGAGCTCGCGCCACCGGGGCAGTGCCTCGACGAGCATCCGCACGTACGCCGGATCCGAGTAGGCGACGTTGAAGTTCCGGGACGCGCCGTGCGAGGCGCCCATCGTGTGTCCGGGCGCGAACCGCTCGAGGAGGGCCACGTCACGGCCGCGCCGGGCGAGCTGCCACGCGGTCGCCGCGCCCATCGCCCCGCCGCCCACCACGATCGTCTCGACCCGCGTCACCATGGCCTCCAGCCTAGGTCGGGCCGACGTCGCTCAGATCGCGAGCACCTCGGCGAAGTGCTCGACGACGGGGAACGGCTCATAGAAGCCGTGCAGCAGCTCGCGCCAGCGACCGTACTCGGCGGAACCGCGGAAGCCGACCGCGTGCGCCTCGACGCTCTCCCAGTGCACGAGCAGCAGGTACTCGTTCGGCGTCTCGATCGAGCGCGACAGCCGCAAGTCAAGGAATCCCGGCATGCCGGCGATGATGCCCTTCGCCTCGGCGAACACGGCTTCGAACTCGGCCTCCCGGCCGGGCACGACGGGCAGGATGGCATGTTCGAGGATCATCCACTCACCGTACCGCCGGCCCAGGCGGCATCATGAGACATGACCTTCGACAGCTCCGCCCTCATCGTGATCGACGTGCAGCAGGGCTTCGACGACCCAGCGTGGGGCACTCGCGACAACCCGGCCGCCGAGACGAACATCGCTCGGCTCGTCGCCGCGTGGTCGGATGCCGCTCGGCCGATCGTGCTCGTCCGCCACGACTCGACCTCACCGGATTCGCCGCTGGCCGCAGGCACGCCGGGCAACGCCCTGAAGCCGGTCGTGGCCGAGGCGCCGCACGAACTCCTCGTGACGAAGCAGGTCAACTCGGCGTTCCACGGCGACCCCGACCTGCATGCCTGGCTCGCGGCACGCGGCATCCGTCAGCTCGTGATCTGCGGCATCCAGACGAACATGTGCGTCGAGACCACCGCGCGCGTCGGGGGCAACCTCGGCTACGAGGTGACGGTGCCGCTCGACGCCACCCACACGTTCGGGCTCGAGGGACCGGGCGGCCTCCGGCTCAGTGCGGGCGAACTCGCCCGGGCCACCGCCGTGAACCTGGACGGAGGCGGCTTCGCGCACGTCGTCACGACCGATGACGTGGTCGGCGCCTGAGGCACGCAGGATCCGTTGCCCCGCATTACGGCGTCCGGCGGGCCGCACAGCGGGGCGCAGTAGCGTTGCCCGCATGGCAGACCGCGAATTCGGCTTCAAGACCCGCGCCATCCATGCGGGCAACATCCCCGACCAGGTGACCGGCGCCCGCGCGCTGCCGATCTACCAGTCGAGTGCGTTCGTCTTCGACGACACGGCGGATGCCGCGGCCCGCTTCGCCCTGCAGAAGTACGGCAACATCTACTCCCGCCTCGCGAATCCGACGGTCGCCGCCTTCGAAGAGCGCGTCGCGAGCCTCGAGGGCGGGCTCGGCGCCGTCGCCACGGCGAGCGGGCTCAGCGCGCAGTACATCACCTTCGCGAGCCTCGCCGGTTCGGGCGACCACATCGTCGCCTCGGCGAACCTCTACGGCGGCTCGATCACCCAACTGGATGTCACGCTCCGCCGCTTCGGCATCGAGACGACCTTCGTGCGTTCCTCCGAGCCCGCCGACTACGCCGCGGCCATCACCGAGAAGACCAAGGCGCTCTTCGTCGAGACGATCGCGAACCCTTCGGGCGAGATCGCCGACCTCGAGGGCCTCGCCGAGGTCGCGCGCGCCCACGGCATCCCCTTCATCGTCGACTCGACGATCCCCACGCCCTACCTCAACCGGCCGATCGAGTGGGGCGCCGACATCGTCACGCACTCGGCGACCAAGTTCCTCGGCGGGCACGGCACCACCCTGGGCGGCGTCGTCGTCGAGTCGGGTCGCTTCGACTGGCACTCCGAGAAGTTCCCGCTCTTCGGCCAGCCCGTGCCGAGCTACGGCGGCCTGCAGTGGTCGGGCAACTTCGGCGAGTACGCGTTCCTCACGCGTCTCCGCGCCGAGCAGCTGCGCGACATCGGCCCTGCGCTCGCGCCGCACTCGGCGTTCCTCCTCGCGCAGGGCGTCGAGACGCTGCCGTACCGCATCCAGGCGCACGTCGACAACGCCCGCGCCGTGGCCGAGTGGCTCGAAGCCGACCCGCGCATCGAGCACGTCTGGTGGGCGGGACTCGAGAACCACCCGCACCACGACCGCGCGCTCAAGTATCTGCCGCACGGCCCCGGCTCGGTCTTCAGCTTCGAGGTGAAGGGGGGCCGTGCCGTGGGGCAGGCGCTCATCGAATCGGTCAACCTCGCCAGCCACCTCGCCAACATCGGCGACGCGAAGACCCTCATCATCCATCCCGCGTCGACCACCCACGCACAGCTCACCGAGCAGCAGCTCGTCGACGCGGGCGTGCTTCCCGGCGTCGTGAGGATTAGCGTGGGCATCGAGGACGTCGAGGACATCATCGACGATCTCGACCAGGCCCTGCGGGCCGCGACGGGAGGCACACGATGAGCACCGCGGTGACGGACGCGACGACGGGCGATGCGGCCGAGGGCGAGCTCGAGACGGTACGGCTCGCGAACGGACTGTCGTGCGAGCTCCCCGCGAGCTCACCGCTCGCGAAGCTGCTGAAGTCCCAGCGCACCTGGGTCGGGCCCGACGCGAAGCAGCGCCTTGCGATCCTGCGCGCCGCCACGTCGATCGCGATCGTCGGCGCCTCGCCGAATCCTGCGCGGTCGAGCTACTTCGTGGGCACCTACCTGCAGCAGTCGAGCGACTACCGCCTCTACTTCGTGAACCCGAACGCGACCGAGATCCTCGGCCGACCCGCATACGCGAGCCTGGCCGAGCTGCCGGAGGTGCCCGATATCGTCGTCGTGTTCCGTCGCGGCAGCGACATCCCGCAGGTGGTCGACGAGGTGGTGGCATCCGGTGCGGCCACCATCTGGGTGCAGCTCGGCATCTGGAACGAGGACGCCGCGTACTACGGCGAGGCGCAGGGCCTCACCGTGGTCATGGACCGGTGCATCAAGGTCGAGCATGCCCGCTTCAACGGAGGACTGCACCTGCTCGGCTTCGACACCGGCCAGATCACGAGTCGGAAGACCATCCGCTGACTCGGGGCCCTCTCCGGCGCACCCCAGTCCACGCATCCCGAATCGGCATCTTGACCGCACCGGGCGCCCGGGATGTGATCGAGGCATGCCCTCTGCCATCGAGTTCTCCGCCGATCCCGCCCGCATCCAACGCGACCGCGTGCACGCCTGGCTCGCCGACGAGTCGTACTGGGCGGCGGGCCGCTCCCGTGAGGCGCATGATGCCGCGGTCGACGCGTCGCGCAACTTCGGGGTCTACGACGCGACGACGGGCGAGCAGCTCGGGTACGCGCGCGTCATCACCGACGGGGTGACCTTCGCCTGGCTCTGCGACGTCTTCGTGGCCGGCTCGGCACGTGGTCGGGGCGTCGGCGTCGCGCTCGTCGCGGGCGTCGTCGACGCGCTCGCGCCGCTCGACCTCAAGCGCATCGGCCTCACGACCGCCGACGCGCACGGCCTGTACGAGAAGTTCGGGTTCCGCGCGCTCGAGGAGCCGGAGCAGTGGATGGCGCGCATGGGCCCGGCGATGCGCTGAGCACGAGCGCGCGAGCTCCATCCGCGCGACGTGCGTCGCTCGTGACGACGAGGCCGGCGCCGGTGCGATTCGATGCGGCGTCGATGGGCGGCGCGTCCTAGGCTCGTCGGCATGGTCGTCGCGCTGCAGTACTGCAATGTCACCGTCAACGACGTCGATGAGGCCATCGCCTTCTACCGGGACGGCCTCGGCCTCGAGACGCAGAACGATGTCGCCTCGGGAGGGTTCCGCTGGGTCACCCTGGGCAGCGAGGCGCAGCCGGGGCTCGGGATCGTGCTCTCCGACCCGCACGCCGGCCGCTCGCAGGCCGATGGAGATGCGCTCCAGGAACTGCTCACCAAGGGCGTCCTGCCGATGCTGGTGTTCCGCACCGACGACCTCGATGCGACGTTCGAGCGCGTACGCACCGCGGGCGGCGAGGTCCTCCAGGAGCCGATCGACCAGCCATGGGGCCAACGCGACTGCGCCTTCCGGGATCCGTCGGGCAACACCGTCCGGCTCTCCGAGGTCCGCTCGAGCTGACTCCGCCGCGCCGAAGCAACGTCAGCGTACAGCCGCGCCTCACCGCCGGACGAGTGCGTGCGCGCACCCCGCGACGCATGATCCTGCGATGGCATGCCGAATGCGTGCGCGATCGGCGGCGTAGCCTTGACTCGTGACAGCGTTCGTCTCAGCACTCGATCTCTTCTCGATCGGGATCGGTCCTTCGAGCTCGCACACCGTCGGACCGATGCGGGCCGCCCGAGCGTTCGCCGCGCGACTCGATGCCGCCGGGCAGCTCGACCGGGTCACGCGCATCACCTGCTCGCTGTACGGGTCCCTCGGCGCGACCGGCCTCGGCCACGGCACGCCCGATGCGATCGTCGCCGGTCTCGCGGGGCTGCGGCCCGACGACTGCGACCCCGACCTCGTGCGCGGCGGCTGGACGCGACTGGGCACCGAGGGAGCGGAGGTGCTCGTCGCCGGGCGGCATCCGGTCACCATGACGCAGGGCGACGTGAGCCTCGAACCGCGCACGCGGCTGCCGGGCCACCCCAACGCCCTCACGCTGCAGGCGTGGGGTTCCGACGGAGCCCTCCCCCTCGCCGAGGAGACCTACTACAGCGTGGGCGGCGGCTTCATCCGCCGCGAGGGCGACGCACCGGAGGAATCGGAGGCCCTGCGCCATCCGCTGTCGTACGACACCGCTGACGAGCTGCTCGCGCTGTGCGAGGAGCACGGCGTCTCCTTCTGCGACATCGCCAGGTACAACGAGGTGGCGGTGCACGGCGAGGACGGCATCGACGCCGGACTCGACGCCGTCTGGGCCGCCATGGCCGAGTGCGTCCGGCACGGCCTCGAGACGGACGGCACCCTCCCCGGCGGTCTCGGCGTCAAGCGGCGCGCGCCCCAGGTGCGACGCCGACTCGAGGAGTACGACCGCGACGAGCACCTTCGCGACACCTCGACCGAGTGGCTCCACGCCTTCGCGCTCGCCGTCAATGAGGAGAACGCGTCGGGCGGGCGGGTGGTCACCGCACCGACCAACGGCGCAGCGGGCATCATCCCCGCCGTCGGCCACTACTACCTGCGGTTCGTCCCGGGAGCGGATGCCGCCGGCATCCGCCGATATCTCCTCACCGCTGCGGCCATCGCCTCGCTCGTCAAGAAGAACGCGTCCATCTCGGGCGCTGAGGGCGGATGCCAGGCGGAGGTCGGATCGGCGTGCGCCATGGCGGCCGGCGCGCTCTGCGCGGTGCTCGGCGGCACGCCACGGCAGATCGAGAATGCGGCCGAGATCGCGATGGAGCACCACCTCGGTCTCACCTGCGACCCGGTCGCCGGCCTCGTGCAGGTGCCGTGCATCGAGCGCAACGCGATCGCCTCGTCGACGGCCGTCTCGGCGGCCAGGCTCGCCCTGCACGGAGACGGCACCCACCTTGTCTCGCTCGACACCGTCATCGAGACGATGCGGCAGACCGGGATCGACATGATGACGAAGTACAAGGAGACGAGCGAGGGCGGACTCGCCGTCAACGTCATCGAATGCTGAGCCGACGGGCGCATGGCCCCCGATCGGGACTCTCGCGCCCCTTCCCGCCGTCTGGCAACCTGTGCTGATGACCCCTCAACCGTACGTGCCCGACATGCTCGTCGGAGCCGGCCTGCTCACGCTCGTGATCGCGCTCGTCATCTACCTCGCGGTGCTCGGCCTCATGCTGTGGATCGGCTACCTCATCGTCAAGGCGGCCGTCCGCAACGGCCTGCGCGAGCACACCATGTGGCTCGAGTCGCGACGGGGTCCGCTGCGCTGAGCGGCGAGGGGCGGACGCCGTCGTCCCGGCCGGCGCCCGCCCGTCTTCCCGCACGTCAGCAGGCGCAGCTGATCGCGGTGTCGCTGACCGCGCCGCCCTCGAGCCCGTCGCGGACGACGTTCGTCAGCGGGTCGGCCGGCCGCTGCGCGAGGCCCTCGGCGGTGTCGTAGGCGAACCCCTCGCGAACCCAGTACTCGAACCCGCCGAGCATCTCCTTGACCGGGTGGCCGAGCAGCGCGAACTCGAGCGCCGCTCGCGTCGCCCCGTTGCAGCCGGGGCCCCAGCAGTACACGACCACCGGCGTGCCGGCCGGGATCCGTCCTGCCGCAGTGGCCGCGATGCGGCGACCGGGCAGGTGCACCGCCCCGGGCACGTGGCCCTGCTGCCACGACGCCTCGCTGCGCGTGTCGACGAGCACGAAGCCCGGTTCGGGCTCGGCGAGCGCCGCGGCGACGTCGGAGACATCCGATTCGAAGCCGAGGCGACCGCGGAAGTGCGCGATGGCATCCGCCTGCGGCGCGACGTGGTCGAAGAGGCCCGATGCGGCCGGAGTCGTGCGGGCGATGCCGTTCGTGTGCGTCATAGCGCCACTGTGCCAGTCGGCACGGCGCGTACCACGGAGAAATCGCGCCGTCCTGCGGCGAGATCCGGCCAACTGGCGCGGTGGTGGATCGGCGCGGTTACGCGGGGTCGAAGAACGCGGTGACTGCTGCGGCGAGCGCGACGAGGTCGTCGACATGCGCGAGCTCACGCGCCGAATGCATCGAGAGCAGCGGCGTTCCCACGTCGACGGTGCGGATGCCGAGACGCGTGGCCGAGAGCGGCCCGATGGTGG
>JAPSJU010000173.1 GCA_031178025.1 Agromyces sp.
GCAGCCGCCGCCTCCTGCGCGGCCCGGTACTCGGCGAGGCGCTCCGACCACGGCACCCACTCCGGAGCGAGCAGCGCGGTCGCTCCCGGCATCAGCTCGGTCTCGAGCACGGTCGGCCCGGCATCATCGACGCGTGCGAGCGTGACGCTCCAGTGCCAGCCCGGGTACCCGGACAGGTCGGAGGCGAACAGGATCGTCAGCACGTGCTCGTCCTCGGCGACATGTCCCACGACGGATCCGACCGTCTCGGGCGCGGTCACCTCGAGCAGCGCACGGCGCGCGAGGTCGACCGAACCGAGCAGCACGTCATCGGCGATGACGACACGAGCCGGGACATCCGCCGCCGCACTGGTCGTCGCTTCGGCCGTCTCGAGCACCTCGACGGCCTCCGACGCGCTCGGCTCAGCTGCGTCAGACATCCAGATCGTCTGCCACCTTGCGCAGCACCGCGGCAACGGTGCGCGCCTTGGACCTGTCGGGATACCGGCCACGCCGCAGGTCGGCACCGATGCCGTCGAGCACCTTCACGACGTCCTCCACGATGATCGCCATGTCGTCGGCGGGCTTCCGGTTGATCTTCGCGAGGCTGACGGGCGCCTCCAGCACGCGCACGGAGAGCGCCTGAGCGCCGCGCTTGCCCTGGGCGACGCCGAACTCGAGCCGGCTCCCGGCACGCACGGTCGCGCCGGCGGGAAGAGCGGAGGCGTGGAGGAAGACCTCCTGGCCGTCATCTGAACTGATGAAGCCGAACCCCTTCTCCTCGTCGTAGAACTTGACCTTGCCGGTGGGCATCGTGTGACCTCGCTTGCGTCGTGCAGCGCCCCAGAGTGCGGCGCCGTGCCCTCTAGTCTAGGAGCCCGATCCCCCTGCGACGGCCCGCTGCCCTATCCTTGACAGGTGAGCGAATCCGGCCCTATCACCGAACACCGCACCGAACGCATCCTCGCCTCCATGTTCGTCGCGGTCGTGGGCTCGTCGATCGCCGCCTTCCTCGCGGTCATGATCGGCACGCTCGCCGGCGCCGGCGCACGAGACGGCTTCAGCCAGGGCGTGTGGCCGGTCGTCATCATGCTGCCGTGGTTCGGCCTGCCGATCGCGTTCCTCATGCTCGTCGCCCTGCTCATCGTCAACGGCGTCCGACGTGCTCGGGCCTCGCGCGCCGGGACGAGCTGAAGGGGCCCATGCTCGAGCTCGCCGCACGACTCCGCGGGCTGCCGCGATCACAACTCGCGTCGGCACTCGAGTCGCGCGAGTTCGACGCCGCCGGGGTGCGCGACCTCTTCGACCTCGCCGAGGCGCTGCTCACCCCGGACTCGATCCAGCACGCCCTGAGCCGCCTCGATCGGCGTCACCTCGCGACCCTCGCCGCAGCGCTGCAGGTGACGAGCGAGCACGGCGACACCACGGCGACGGCCGTGCAGGCCGAGCTCGTGCGGCTCGGGGCATCCGCTGAGCTGTCCTCCGCCGCGGAGCGGTTGCTCCGCGACCTCGCCGACGTGCTCCTCGTCGTGCCGTCCGGCGAGCGCGTGCACGTGCCGCATGCGGTCGCAACACGACTCGGCGTGCTCATGGGTCGTGATCTCCCGGATGCCGCCGAACTCGCCGCCCCCGCGCCACCGGTGCTGGTCGGCGTCGACGAGGTCGACCGCAGCCTGCTCGAGCGGCGGGCCGCGGAGGCCGCCTACGCGACGGTGGCGGCGACCGCAGAGCTGCTCGCCGAGATCGGCAGCCAGCCCGCTCGCGAGCTCGCGAAGGGCGGCCTCGCCCTGCCCGACTCCAAGCGACTCGCCGAGGCGAGCGGCATCGCCCTCGAGTCCCTCCCCAGGCTCTTCCATCGTGCCGACGAAGCGGGGCTCGTCGTGCGCGACGGCGCGTTCTGGCTCGAGTCCGAGCTGGGTGCGTCGTGGACGCAGCAGAGCCCGGCGCGGCGCTGGCGCGTGCTCGCGGAGTGCTGGCGCGACCGGATCCCCGCGCCGCTGCGAGACCTCGTCGCGCGTCGCAGCGAGACCCTCACCGCGACCGACCTTCGCGACGACGTGCGCTGGTTCTACCCGGCGGGCGGGCGCTGGGTGGAGGACGGCCTCGACCGCCTCGTGGGCGAGGCCGAGGCGCTCGGCCTCGCGGTCGCCGGCGAGCCCGTCGAGTCGGGCCGTCTGGTGCTCGCCGGCGAGATCGACCGCGCCGCGCGCCGACTCGCCGTGCACTTCCCCGCCCAGGTCGACAAGGTGTACCTGCAGCACGACCTCACGATCGTCTCGCCGGGTCCGCTCGAACCCGCCCTCGACGCGCGACTCCGCGGTGTCGCCGACGTCGAGGGACGCGATCTGGCCTCGACCTACCGGGTCAACGCGGCATCCGTGAATCGCGGACTCGCGGCAGGCGAGTCGGCCGAGTCGATCCTCGAGTTCCTCCGCGGCCTCTCGCTCACCGGCATCCCGCAACCGCTCGCCTACCTCATCGGCGAGGCGGCCGCACGATTCGGCTCGGTGCGCGTCGCCGCGGCGGACGAAGCGGATGCCCCGGCGCGAGCGGCGATCCGGTCCGACGACGAACAGCTCATCCGCACCCTCGCGGTCGACCAGTCGCTCGCCGCCGTCGGGCTGCGCCAGGCGGGACCCCACCGTCTCCTCTCCCGCTTCCCGCCGGAGGTCGTGTTCTGGGCCCTCTCCGACGCGCGCTACCCCGTGGCCGCCGAGGACGCGAAGGGCGACATCATCCGGCTGCACCGGCACCGCGTGGTGACCGCACCGCCGCTGCCGCAGAAGACCGACCCGATCGGCGCGCTCCTCGATCGCGTGCTCGAGCGCGGCGAGGACGGCGCGACCGAGCAGGCGTGGCTGGCACGGCAGCTCGAGGCGGCGGCCCGCTCGAAGGAGACCCTCACGGTGACGGTTCGCATGCCTGGGGGGCAGACCGCGGACTACCTGCTCGCACCGGCGAGCGTCGCGAACGGCCGCCTGCGCGCCCGGGACCGCAAGGCCGATATCGAGCGCACGCTGCCGCTCTCGGCGATCGCCGCCGTGTCGCCGGCGCCGTCGAGCGTCTGACCGGGAGCGCCCGCGCGACCCGCCTCGAGCCGGAGCACCTCCGCGCGGGCGTAGACTCGAAGGCTATGTCAGACGGCCCACTCATCGTGCAGAGCGACCGCACCGTACTCCTCGAGGTCGCGCACCCTCTCGCCGAGGACGCGCGACACGACCTGGCGGTGTTCGCCGAGCTCGAGCGCGCGCCGGAGCACGTGCACACCTATCGCATCACCCGGCTCGGGCTGTGGAACGCCCGAGCCGCCGGCCACGATGCCGAGGACATGCTCGGCACGCTCGAACGGTATGCGAAGTTCCCGGTGCCGCAGACCGTCTCGGTCGATATGCGCGAGACCGTCGCCCGCTACGGACGGCTCGTCGTGGATCGCACCGACGACGGCGCGCTGCGGCTGCGCAGCGACGACGTCGCCGTGCTCACCGAGGTCGCCGGCGCGAAACGCATCGCTCCCCTGCTGGCCGAGCGGCTCGACGACGAGAGCTTCCTCGTGGCGCCGTGGGCGCGTGGGGCGCTCAAGCAGGAGCTCGTCAAGCTCGGCTGGCCCGCCGAGGACCTCGCCGGGTACACACCCGGGACGCCGCATCCGATCGACCTCGACCTGACGGACTGGCACCTTCGCGACTACCAGCAGAAGGCCGTCGACAACTTCTTCGACGGCGGCTCCGGGGTCGTCGTGCTCCCCTGCGGCGCCGGGAAGACGCTCGTCGGCGCGGGCGCCATGGCGACCGCGAAGACGACCACCCTCATCCTCGTGACGAACACCGTGTCGGCGCGCCAGTGGCGCGACGAACTGCTGAAGCGCACGAGCCTCACCGCCGACGAGATCGGCGAGTACTCGGGGCAGGTGAAGGAGGTGAAGCCGATCACGATCGCGACGTACCAGATCCTCACCGCGAAGCGGAAGGGCGAGTACGCGCACCTCGCGCTCCTCGACGCGCTCGATTGGGGGCTCGTGGTCTACGACGAGGTGCACCTGCTGCCCGCGCCGGTGTTCAAGCTCACCGCCGAGCTGCAGGCGCGTCGACGGCTCGGCCTCACTGCGACGCTCGTGCGCGAGGACGGCCGCGAGGGCGACGTCTTCTCGCTCATCGGGCCCAAGCGCTTCGATGCGCCCTGGAAGGAGATCGAGGCGCAGGGCTTCATCTCCCCCGCCGCCTGCTACGAGGTGCGCATCGACCTCCCGCAGTCGGAGCGGCTCGCGTACGCGGCATCCGCCGACGATGAGCGGTACCGCCTCGCGGCCACGGCGCCCGCCAAGCTCGGCGTCGTGCGCGAGCTCGTCGCGAAGCACGCGGGCGAGCGCATCCTCGTGATCGGCCAGTACCTCGACCAGATCGACGAGCTCGCCGACGCGCTCGGCGCGCCCCGACTCACGGGCGCCACGCCGGTGGACGAGCGGGAGCGGCTCTTCCAGGAGTTCCGCGACGGCCGCACGCCGGTGCTCGTCGTCTCGAAGGTCGCGAACTTCTCGGTCGACCTTCCCGAGGCCACCGTCGCCATCCAGGTCTCGGGCTCGTTCGGCTCCCGCCAGGAGGAGGCGCAGCGCCTCGGCCGACTGCTGCGGCCGAAGGAGTCGGGCCTGTCGGCGAACTTCTACACGCTGGTCGCCCGCGACACCGTCGACCAGGACTTCGCGCAGAACCGTCAGCGGTTCCTGGCCGAGCAGGGCTACAGCTACACGATCCTCGACGCCCACGCACTGGCGGCGTAGCGGAGGAACACGAAGTCCGCAGCGGAAATCGCGTGCACGAGGCGCATCCGCCGACTCGCCTCGGGAGCGCCGCTCACGATGCGACCGGCGCCGCCGCCCACGATCGACGGGCTCAGCGTGAGGCAGAGCTCATCGACGGCATCCGCCGCCACC
>JAPSJU010000174.1 GCA_031178025.1 Agromyces sp.
AGGAACTCGACCGCGACGGGCGCGAATTCGTCGTGGAACTGGAAGATGCCGCCGTGTCCCGAGTCGGGGTAGATGATCAGCTCGCTGCCCCGGATACGGCGGTGGAGATCTTCGGAGAGCACGGATGGCACCATCCGGTCGTTGTCGCCGTTGGCGATCAGCGTGGGATGGGTGATCCTGGACAGGTCTGCAGGAGTCGACCGGCCCCACTTCTTGATGGCCTTCAGCTGCGTCTGGAGCACCTTCACCGTGGCGGGGGCGTCACGGTCGACGGTGCGCTCGTCGAGTCGTTTCACGAACGCCTTCGCCGCGCGCTTGCCGGCGAGGTCGCGGTTGAAGAAGAGGAACTCCTTCGGGTCGGACCGGGTCAGCGTCGCGCGCAGGATGTCCCGGTATGTTACGCCGGCGACCTTGTCGACGTTCTTGCCGCCGGCGGGACCGGTACCGGTGAGGATGAGCTTGCGCACGAGGTCGGGGCGCTTGAGGACGAGGGCTTGGGCCACCATGCCGCCGAGCGAGAAGCCGAAGATGTCGATCTTCGTGAAGCCGAGCGCGGTGATGAACGTGATGGCGTCGTCGGCCATCGCCTCGACGCTGTTGGGGACCTCGCCGGAGGAAGCGCCCACGCCGCGATTGTCGAAGGCGATCACGTGGTGGTCCTCGGCGATGGGATCGATGATGCGCGGGTCCCAGTTGTCGAGGGTGGCGGCGAGGTGCACGAAGAAGACGACGGGGATGCCGCCCGCCGGCCCGAGTTCCCGGTAGGCGAATGTGACGCCGCCGGCGGTGATCGTGCGTGTCGGCGCCTCCGCATACGACGTGGCGATCGGGACGGTCGGGGTGTCTGTGGTGCTCATGGAGTGTCTCCTTCGATGTTTCGTGCTGGATTAGCGAGTATGCTCAATTATGAGCGTGCTCAGTAACACTGTCAAGGCAGGCCTGTTGACGTCACGGAGTGTGTCGCCGCGAGGCGGCCGCTATCGGTTCGGGAAGGCCGCGCGCCGACACTTGGCCCCAGAACGGAGGCTCCCGCCGGGTGCCGGTCGGGTCTATGGTCGCGCTATGTTCCGCGTGGTGACGCGCACCGCCGACAGATCGATCCGCGAACGACGCTCGCACCTGGTGTGGGAGGGATCGCTCGGGCAGTCGCAGGACGGGGTGACGGAGAAGTTCCGGCCCGAGGGAACCCCGTGGTCGGATCTGCCCGACCTGGCGGATGCTGCGAACGACCTCTGGCCCGACGCGGAACATGTGCCGTCGCTCTGGGAACGCCTCATCAGGGAAGGCTCGAACTCGGATGTCTGGACCAGCGGCACGCCGGAGGAGTGGAGTCCGCTCGGACAGTGCTCGTATTCGTCGTTCGGAGCGCTCATGGCCGAGGCCGCAACGGCGGATCAGGTGACCGTGAGTCGCGGAGGCGAGCCGAGCCCGATCTTCTTCGAGGAGCGGGCGGGCGTGCAGATGCTCGGGCTCATCAGCCAGGACGAACTGGTCGGCGGCCTCAGCATCACGCCGTTCGCATTCATCGTGCCGGTCGACGCCGGAACTGTCGAGATCGAACTCGAGTTGCTCGAGGACTCGGTGATCGAGGACGACCTCAAAGAGCGTCGCACCGAGCTCCAGCTACTCGGCGTCGCCGAGCCGCCCGAACTGGCGCTCATGTGGCGTCTCTACCGGGGCACGAACTCGAGCGCGGTGGACGGCCAGGAGTCGGCGCCCGAGCCTACGTTCAGGATCGTGCCGGGGGTGATCGCCGCAGGCGCCTACCTCGTCGGGCGGCTCGTCGTGACGGTCAACGGCCATGTGCGGCGCGATGATCGCGACCCGTTCTTCCGCGGGCGAGTCGCCCACGCCGAGGTCGCCGACCTGAAGATCGGACGGCGAACCGTCGAGGAGTGCCCCGAGCTCGAGGTAGTGGCGAAGGGCGGTGGGGTCGGGTCCGCCGCGATCGTCGCGGTGCACGGAACCATGGCGTGCGCCATCCCGCTCGCTCGCGAGCTGAGCGCCATCTTCGCGGGTCGGGGGCCCATTCTGCGCTTCGAGCATGACACGTGGCATGGCATTCACGTGAACGGAACGGCCCTGGCGAAGGACATCCGCTCCGCCGGGATTCGGGACGTGCTGTTCGTCGCCCACTCCCGCGGCGGCTTGGTCGCGAGACAGGCGATGGCCAACCTCCGCGATGAGGCGCCCGAGACCACGTGCCGCCTGATCGCAGTCGGCACGCCGTTCGCCGGCACACCGGTGGTCGCGGCCGTCGAATCGGGCATGCTCGGGATGCGGGCTGCGCTCGGCGTCATCCGCGTGCTCACCGGTCCCGCGATCGACACCGTGAGCCGGCTGCTCGGCATGCTCATCAAGGGCCGCCTGCCGCTGGGCATCGCCCAGATGCATCCAGCAGAGGGATACCTCGCCGCGTTCGCCGGTACGCAGCTGCCCATCACCGCCATCGCCGGGTACGTCGACCCCAACGGGCCGGCCGACAGCTGGGGCGTGGCGGCGCAGCGAGGACTCGGCGATGCGGTGTTCCGGGATCCGGAGACGAGCAGTCCGATGCGACACGATTACGTCGTTCCGACCTCGTCGGCAGCGTCCCGAGTCGACCCGACCGCCCTCCTCGAGGTCGAATGCGATCACTCGTCGTACTTCGTCCATCCAGAGGTGCGTGCCTACCTCGCCGCCGACCCGTGGAGCCCGCCGGTGGATCCGTCTGCCGAGCGACACACCTGGTGAGCCCAGACCCGCGCGATGCGTAGACTCCGTCTCATGACGAAGCCTGCCCGTCCCCTCCGTGGCGGGCTGCGTCGACCTCGTGCCATTGCGGCCATCGTGGTGGCGGCGGGCCTGACGGTCGGAGCGGTCGGCACGGTTCATGCGGCCGGCGTGGAGGCGGAGGCACGCGAGTCGCTGCGTCACGAGGTCGACCGAGTCGTGTCGTCGATCGCCAGCCGCATCGACTCCGGTCAGGCACTCGTTGCGACGCAACTCGCCGCGGCGGTGTGCGTCGCCGAGACTTCGGAGCGCCTCACCGCGGGGGCCGAGGCCGGCACGCGATTCCCACCCGAGCTCGTGGAGCGGGTCGTGACCTTAATGCAGCACGCCGCCGATGCCGAGCCGGTGCCGGCGTACGACCCACTGCCGCCCGACGTTCCAGCCGCGGAGGCAGGCCGGGACGAGCTCGAGACCGCACTCGCCGAGTTGACTGGTGACGACGAGCTCGTCGCGGCGGAAGTCGGTGAACTCGCATCGGCCGCGCAGCACGCCGGCGTGCAGTGCCTCGTCGCGAGAGGGGCACTGGCGGACCTCGTGAACGAGGTCCGGGTCCGCACCGACGAGGTCGTCGCAGCGAATCCGAAGGCCGCAGGAGATGCGACCACGGCGCTCGCCGGCGCACGAGATGCGGTCGTCGCCGGCGAGAAGGACGGAGTCGCCAGGTGGTTGGCGGCCGCGACGAGTGTGGAGTCGACGCACGCCGCTGCAGTACTGGCTGAAGAACAGGCCGACGCCGGCCGACAAGCGGAGCGAAACTCCCGCGCCGGCTCGGACGAATCGACGTCAACCGTTCCAGATGACCTGTCGGGGCTGTCGGGTAGGGATCTTTGGTGCGCGATGGCCCCCGACTCGATGCGTACCGACCCGGTCACGGGAGCGCAGACGCGCATCTGCTGAGCCGGCGCCCGACGTGCGCCAGCGACGCGTCACCGGCTCAGCGCGTAAGGCGGTTCGGCTCACGCCCGGCGGCGCGCGAGCAGCGTGGCATCCTCAACCTCGATGGTGACGCCGTCGCGCACCGCCGTTCGCGGGCGCTGCTCGACCACGAGTGGCTCGAAGTCGTCGGGCAGGGCGGGCAGCAGCTCCTCGGCGAGGAACATCGCCTTGCGGTGGCTGTCGGAGAGCTGCGTGAACACGCCTGACGGGGCATGACCCACGACCAGGAGGTGGCCGCCGGGGGCCACGGCCCCGGCCAGTCGGCGGGTCACGTCGACCATGCCGCCATCCGGCGGGTGCAGGAAGTGCGTGGTGACGAGATCGAACTGGCGGCCCTCGGCGGCGAAGGTGCGGGCGTCGACCTGCCACCAGTCGGTGCGGTCGGCCACGCCGGCCTCCTCGGCATGTCGAGCGGCGCGGGCCAGGCCGTTGGCCGAGAAGTCTGCTCCGGTCACCGTCCACCCGCGCTGGGCGAGCCAGATCACGTCGCCGCCCTCGCCGCAGCCGACGTCGAGCGCCGTGCGAGGGGTCAGCGCCGACGCTTCGGCCACCAGTTGCGTGTTGGGGTTCCCGCTCCACACCTGCTGCTCACCCGAGTACCGCTCTTCCCAGCTCGGCGCCTCGAACATGTCGCCCGCTGACGCGCCGCGGTGCTCGTGGTGTTGTCGTGTCATCCGTGCCCCCTTCGCAGTGCCTCGAGCGTAGGTGACCGATGCGAAGTCGGCATCTCAGCTTGCTGTTTCAGCAAACCGCCTTCGTCACGGCGATGAAGCTATTCGAGGTCGGCGGGGATGCGCGAGCACGAACGCAAGGCCTGCAGGCACGACCACGGCAGCGAGGAGCAGCGCCCACACCACCCACACGCCGGGAATGATGACGCCGAGTCCGTACATCAGGACGGGGGCGCCCACGATCGGTGCCGTCCACCAGCGTCCTCCCAGGAGGATCGCGCACGCGCCCGTTGCTGCGCTTGCGGCGAGCACCACGGCGAACAAGGTGGATGGCGTCATCGTGGCGAGCTGGGGGTCTGCGCCATGGAGTGCGACGGGGGCAATCGCGAGGAATATCGCGATCGCAGCGCCTTCGGCGAGCATCGCCCACACGATCACCGCGACGATGCGGAGCACTCGAGGGGCCGGTGCTGCGCGAACGGTCGTCACGCGAGTCAGGATAGTGCCACTGACCGGGATGCC
>JAPSJU010000175.1 GCA_031178025.1 Agromyces sp.
CGTACCGTGAGGCATCCGCAGTGCACCGGAACGAGGAGGTCACCGTGCCCGCACGGGAGGAGATGCCGTCGACGATCGCGCGATCGCCGAAGCACGCGCAGGACGTATGGTCGGCGGCGCACGACTCGGCCGTCGAGACGTACGGCGAGGGGGAGCGGGCCCACCGCACGGCCTTCGCGGCGCTGAAGCACCAGTTCGAGAAGGTGGGCGATCACTGGGAGCCGAAGCAGGAGTCCGGCCCGAGTGACAAGGGTGCGACCGACCGCAGCGGCGACACCGCGGGCGGCGTCGACGCGAACGCCTCGAAGCGGCATCTCTACGATCTGGCGAAGCGGCTCGACGTGCCCGGTCGCTCGTCGATGTCGAAGGACGAACTGGTCGAGGCGATCCAGCGCGCGAACGACCGGGAGACGCGCCGCAGTCGCTGACGGTGCCGTGCGCGCGGCCCTCGGCCCGCCGCTCCCCGGCGCGGATGCACCGCTCCGCCGACGAGCGGGAGCTCAGCGCCGGGGGATCGTCGAGCCGCGGATGACGAGTCGCACGGGCTCGTACTCCGTGCCCGACCGCCGCTCGTCGTCGAGCGCCGTGAACACGCGCTTCGCCGCCGTCCGCCCGAGCTGCTGCAGGTTGGCGTCGATGCTCGTCAGCTCGGGGCGGGAGTTCGTGGCGAGCACCTCCCAGTTGTCGTAGCCGATCACGGCGACGTCCTCGGGGACGCGGCGGCCGAGGTCGCGCAGCGTGTCGAGCACGCCGCGGGCGATCTGGTCGGAACCGCACACGATGCCGTCGACCTCGGGATGCTGCGCGAGGAGCATCGCCGCGGCATCCCGGCCCCAGTGCTCCGACCACACCGAGAACATGGCGTCGCCGACGAGCTCGAGCCCCGCCGCCTGCAGGCCGTCGCGCACGCCGAGGAGACGGTCGCGCGCGGCGGCGTAGGCGGGGTCGCCGCTGATGTGGGCGATGCGGCTGCGCCCGCAGGAGATGAGGTGCTCGACCGCGAGGCGACCGCCGGCCCGGTTGTCGGGCGTGATCGAGAGGTCGTCCGGATCGTCGGACGGCGCATAGGCGTAGACGACCGGCACCGGGAGCGTGCCGAGCGAGGGTCGGGGGTCGGTCTGGCGGCCGACCACGATGATGCCGTCGACGCGGCGGTTGAGCAGCGCCTTCAGGTGATGCTGCTCGCGGATGGCGTCGCCCCGGGCGTCGCACAGGAACACGTTCACCTGGCCGGCCCCGAACGCGTCTTCCGCGCCCATGAGGATGGGAATCACGAACCGGCCCTCGAGGTCGCTCGTGAGGAGGCCGACGGTGCCGGTGCGGCCGGCGAGCAGGCTGCGCGCGAGCTGGTTCGGCGTGAACGCCAACTGCTCGGCGGCCTCGAGCACGCGCCGTCGGGTGGCGGGGGCGACCTCGTCGCGGCCGTTGATCGCCTTCGATGCCGTGGCGATCGAGACGCCCGCGAGCCGGGCGACGTCGCTGAGGGTCGCCGTTCTCCCCGAACCGGTACTCTCAGTCCGCACCATCGCGACCCCTCCCGTGACGCAAACGTTACCGGACCGCGGTCTTGACGCGGCCCGAACCTCAAGGGTAACGTACCGAAAAGCATTTCGGTATTTTCGAACCCCCGGCCGGAATGCGATGCACCGGGTTGTCCCGCAGCCCGCTCAATGACGAGTCAGAGGAGTAACCATGAGCAGCACCCACCGCCGCGTCCGCGGCATCGCCGGCGCCCTCATCGCCGGCGCGATGCTGGTCGGCGCATCGGCGTGTGCCAACGCCGAGCCGACGAGCGCGGGCCTGGCCGACGCCGGACCCGAGGGCGTCGACGACGGCAGCACCCTCACGTTGTGGACCCGCGCACCCCTCGAGAAGCAGGCCAAGCTCCTCGTCGAGGCCTACAACGACAGCCACGAGAACCAGGTCGAGCTCACCGTCGTCCCCAACGACGACTACGTCGCGAAGGTCGGAGCCGCGGCCGGCTCGGGCGGCCTGCCCGACCTCTTCGCCGCCGACATCGTCTACGTGCCGAACTGGGTGGAGCAGGGCCTGTTCCAGGACATCTCGGCCCAGATCGACGGCCTCGACTTCAAGGACGAGATCAACGAGGGACACCTCTCGGCGGGCACCCTCGACGGCAAGGAGCACGTGCTCCCGTTCGTGCTCGACCTCTCGATGCTCTTCTGGAACAAGGAGCTCGCCGCCGAGGCGGGCCTCGACGCCGAAGCCGGCCCCGCGAACCTCGAGGAGTACGCCGAGTGGGCGAAGGCGATCCAGGGCCTGAACAAGCCCGACACGTACGGCACCGCGACGGGCCTGAACTGCGGCGGATGCCTCGTCTTCACGTGGTTCCCGAGCATCTGGGCCGACGGCGAAGAGGTGCTCTCCGAGGACGGCGCCGAGTCGCTCCTGAACAGCGACACGGCCAAGGCGGTCTACGACACGTGGAACGACCTGTGGGAGTCGGGAGCCGTGCTCCCCTCCTCGCGCGACGAGGCTGGCCCCACCTGGACCGCCGCCTTCACCGAGGGCAAGGTCGGCCTCATGTTCTACCCGGCCACCCTGCTCTCGTCGACGCCGTTCGACGTCGGCGTCTCCGGCATCCCCGGCCCCGAGGGCGGCGCGTCGACGTTCGTCGGCGGTGACGGCCTCGGCATCTCGAAGGACTCGAAGAAGGCCGCGCAGGCCTGGAACTTCCTCAACTGGATGATGTCCGAGGAGGCCCAGGTCGAGGTCCTCGCGCAGAACAACGACGTCGTCTCGCGTGCCGACCTCGCGTCGAACGAGTACTCCGAGAAGGACCCGCGCCTCGTCACGATCAACGAGGTCGCCGGCAACGGCGACACCCCGGTCGCGATCAACTTCCAGCAGGCCTTCAACGCACCGAACAGCCCGTGGCTGACCCTCGTGCGCAACGCCGTGCTCGAGGGCAGCGACACGGTCGACGCCGACAACGACGAGATCACGGCGGTGCTCTCGCAGTAGTCGGATCCGGGCCGGGCGGCGCTCGCGTGTCCTCGAGCGCTGCCCGGCCCGCACCGCCCGTTCCACCGAAAGGCTCTCCATGACCGCCACGCTCACCCCCGTCGCGCCCGGCCGCCCGACCGACGCGGGCCGCTCGCGCGGCTCCGGTCGCCGCCGGCGCAGCGCGCTCACCGGCTGGCTCTACGCCACGCCCACCGCCGTCTTCGTGCTCCTGCTGTTCGTGCTGCCCCTCCTGCTCGTGCTGCAGATGTCCGCCTCGGACTGGCCGCTCCTCGGCGGCAACCGGGGCCTCAACCTCCCCGCGAACTACACCGACGCCGTCTCGAACCGGTTCTTCGCGGATTCCGTCGCGTTCACGGTGAAGTACACGGTGCTGACGACCGTGATCCTGCTCGCCCTGAGCCTCGGCCTCGCGATGCTCGTGCAGGAGTCCAGCCGCTGGAAGGGCCTCCTGCGCACCGCGTTCCTCATCCCGAGCGCCCTCGGCCTGGCATCCGCCTCGCTGCTCTTCTACGTGCTCTACTCGCCGATCGCCGGGCCCTTCGCCGAGCTCATGGCGTCGTGGGGCTTCACGTTCCTCGGCACGCCGGACGGCGCGCTGTGGTCGACGATCTTCCTCATCGTGTGGCGCTACGCGGGCTTCTACATGCTGCTCATGCTCGTCGGCCTGCAGGGCATCCCCGAGGACGTCTACGAGGCCGCGCGCATCGACGGGGCATCCCGCTGGCAGACCTTCACCGGCGTGACGCTGCCGCTGCTGCGCCCGACCCTCGCCCTCACGACCGTGCTGTGCGTGACCGGGTCGCTGCTCGCGTTCGAGCAGTTCTACATCCTCACGAAGGGCGGCCCCGACAACTCGACGATCACGATCGTGCAGCTCATCTACAGCGTCGCCTTCCAGGGGCCCAACGACCTCGGCGTCGCGGGCGCCCTCTCGGTGATCGTGCTGCTCGCGCTCGTCGTCATCAACATCGCGCAGATCCGCGCATTCAACCGGAAGGCGGAGGACTGATGAGCGTCACCGACACGCGCCGCTCGTCGATCGAGCACACCGAGGCGACGGATGCCGCGAGCACGGTGTCGATCGTCGCACCCTCGCATCGCGGCTCCCGGCGGCGCAACCCGCCCACGACCCTCGCGGGCATCGCCCTGCGCACGCCGTACTGGGTGCTCACCGGCGGTCTCGCCCTGATCTTCCTCTACCCGCTCATCTGGACGGCGATCTCGTCGGTGTCCCCGCTCGCCGGCACGAACCAGGTCGACGGCTGGGGCTTCGGCAACTACGCGACCCTCGCGAACTACCAGGCGGGCGTCTGGGTCTACCTCGGCAACTCGCTCTTCGTGTCACTGCTCACGGTCGCGCTCACGCTGGGGATCTCGCTGCTCGGCGGGTACGCGTTCGCCCGGTTCAGCTTCCCCGGCAAGGACCTGCTGTTCCTCTCGACGCTCGCCATCCTGATGGTGCCGTACGCGACGCTCCTCATCCCGCTGTACGTGCTCCTCAACCTCGTCGGGCTCTCCAACTCGCTCGTCGGCGTGGCGCTCGTGCTCACCATGTTCCAGCTGCCGTTCTCGATGTTCATGATGCGCATCTCGTTCGAGTCCATCCCGCGCGAGATGGACGAGGCGGCGATGGTCGACGGCTGCTCCTCGTGGTCCGCGCTCTGGCGCGTGCTCGTGCCCGCGGTGAAGCCCGGCCTCATCACGGTGGGCCTGTTCGCCTTCCTCGCCGCGTGGAACGACTTCATGGCGCCGCTGATCCTCATCAACGACTCGAACCGGATGACCCTGCCGCTCGCGATCTCCAACCTGCGTGGCCAGGTGCAGGGGGTCGTCGACTACGGCGCGACCGAAGCGGGCGTCGTGGTGCTCGCGCTGCCGTGCATCCTCCTCTTCCTGATCCT
>JAPSJU010000176.1 GCA_031178025.1 Agromyces sp.
TCCATCGCGAAGCGCCAGCAGGTGATGTTCGCGTTCCGGGAGCTGCTCAACGCCCGCAGCGGGGATCTCGCGGCGATCCTCACGAGCGAGCACGGCAAGGTGACCTCGGATGCCGCGGGCGAGATCGCGCGCGGCCTCGAGGTCGTCGAGCTCGCGTGCGCGATGCCCGGGTACACGAAGGGCGAGTACTCCGAGAACGTGTCGACGGGCGTCGACGTGTACACGCTGCGGCAGCCGGTCGGCGTGGTCGGCATCATCAGCCCGTTCAACTTCCCGGCGATGGTGCCGTTGTGGTTCTTCCCGCTCGCGATCGCGACCGGCAACACGGTGGTGCTGAAGCCCTCCGAGAAGGACCCGTCGGCCGCCGTGTGGCTCGCCCGGCTGTTGCAGGAGGCCGGGCTGCCCGACGGCGTGCTGAACGTCGTGCACGGCGACAAGGTCGCCGTCGACGCGCTGCTCGAGCACCCCACGGTGCGCTCGATCTCGTTCGTGGGGTCCACCCCGATCGCGCAGTACATCTACTCGACGGCCACGGCCAACGGCAAGCGGGTGCAGGCGCTCGGCGGGGCGAAGAACCACATGCTCGTGCTGCCCGATGCCGACCTCGACCTCGCGGCCGACGCCGCGGTGAACGCGGGCTTCGGCTCGGCGGGCGAACGCTGCATGGCGATCTCCGCGGTGCTGGCCGTCGACACGATCGCCGACGAGCTCGTCTCGAAGATCGCCGAGCGGATGTCGCGGCTGACGACCGGGGACGGCACACGCGGCTGCGACATGGGGCCCCTCATCACCAGGGAGCACCGCGACAAGGTCGCGGGCTATCTCGACGTGGCGGCATCCGACGGCGCCGAGCTCGTGGTCGACGGGCGCGACCCCGAGGTCGACGGCGAACCGGAGGGCTTCTGGCTCGGGCCCACCCTCGTCGACCGGGTGCCGACGTCGTCGTCGGTGTATCGCGACGAGATCTTCGGACCGGTGCTCTCGGTCGTGCGGGTCGAGGGCTACGAGGACGGACTCGAGCTCATCAATGCGAGCCGGTACGGCAACGGCACCGCCATCTTCACGAACGACGGCGGTGCGGCGCGGAGGTTCCAGCGCGAGGTGACGGTGGGCATGGTCGGCATCAACGTGCCGATCCCGGTGCCCGTGGCGTACCACTCGTTCGGCGGCTGGAAGGACTCGCTCTTCGGCGACGCGAAGGCCTACGGCCCGCGCGGCTTCGACTTCTTCACCCAGGAGAAGGCCGTCACCTCACGGTGGCTCGACCCGAGCCATGGCGGCCTGAACCTGGGCTTCCCGCAGCACGAGTAGCGGTCGGGCGATCGCGCGGTCGCGGCGGGATCAGCGGCGCCCTCAGGCGTCGTCCGCGACCGCCGCCGGCAGCGCGTCGCGCAGCAGCTCCAAGGCGGCGCGCACGGTTCGGTGCACCACCTCGGCCGGATCGCCCTCGAACTGGAAGTGCGCGTCCCGCACCTCGCCGCGCACGACGACCGCGGCGTAGACGCTGCCCGCCGGTTCGCCGTCGGCCGGATCGGGGCCGCCCACTCCGGTCACCGCGACGGCGGCGTCCGCGCGCAGCAGGCGTGCGACGCCCGTCGCGAGCTGCCTCGCGCACTCGGCGCTCGCGACGCGATCAGCCGTGACACCGAGCACCTCGCGCTTGACGGATTCGGCGTAGGCGACGACGCCGCCGCGGAGCCACGAGGATGCCTCGGGGGCCGCGCCCAGCGCATTCGCGATGCCGCCGCTCGTCAGCGACTCGGCGGCGGCGACGGTGAGCTCGGCCGCTCGAGCCCGGTCGGCGATCTCCTCGGCCAGCGTCGCGAACTCGTCTGCGGGATCCTCCACGGACCTCTCCTCTCCCGGTGGGCGCTCAGCGCCCGGCGGCCATGACCGTGCAGTTTACCGGCGGTCTCCGCCGTCGCTTCGCCTCAGCCTCAGCTCGCGGCCCCGGCGGAATGCGCCTGCTCGAGCCGGCCGGCGTGCGCGACGAGCGCGTCGAGGACGGTACGCACGGCGAGCCGCTCGGCGACATCGGGCCGCACGAGCGCGACGATCTGGCGCGCCGAGACGACGCCCCGGATCGGCTTGAGCACGACGCCCGTCGTCATCGTTCCCGACGTGAACCTGGGTACGAAGGCGATGCCCAGGCCGGCCTCGATGAACGCCTCCACGATGCGCATGTCGCTGAACCGCTGGCTCACGTCGACGCGCTTACCGCCCTCCTGTTCGATCGCGTGCAGGATGCGCTCGAACGGGAACCCCGGCGGCACCCCGAGCCACGTGTCGTCGACGAGGTCGGTGGGCGTCACGTAGGAGCGAGCGGCGAGGCGGTGTCCGCCGGGCAGCCCGATGTCGAGCGGCTCGGTCACGAGCGGTATGGCCTTCAGGCCGCGACCACCCCAGGGCAGGACGCCCGGCATGGTGTGGGCCAGCACGATGTCGTAGTCGGCGGTGAGGTCGGGGAACTCCGCGAGCTCGGGGTCGAGGTCGGTGCAGCGCACGACGAGGCCGGCGACCTCGGACAGGTCGGTGAGCACTCCGGGAAGCAGCGTGGCGCCGACGGTGGGGAAGGTGAGGAGGGAGACCTCGCCGCCCGGGTCGTTGCGGAACTCGTCCCACACGGCGGACGCCCGTTCGAGTGCGATCGCGACGTCGGCGGCGCTGCGCGCGAGGGCGTGTCCGGCACTCGTGAGGGCGAGCCCCCGCCCGCTGCGCTCGGTGAGCGGCATCCCGGCCTCGCGTTCGAGCACCTTCAGCTGTTGCGACACCGCCGAGGGCGTGCGACCCGTCGCTTCCGCGACAGCGGTCACGCTGCCCCGTTCGGCGAGTTCCCGGAGCAGGTCGAGGCGGCGAACATCCATGAAGTAACGCTACATCGTCGATGAAGCATCATCCGCTTGATCTGAAGCATTCCCCGCGATTGAATTGCAGAGTCGAACACGTGCAACGGCGCATCCGTCGCTCGACCTTCCGCTGCCACCCCCGAAAGGAACCCTCGTGTTCACGCTCCTCGCCATCCTCGGAATCGTCGGCATCGCCGGCTCCATCATCGTCACGGCTCGCGACGGCTATCGACGCCAGCCGCGAGAGACGTTCGCGCGCACCGTCTAGGGCGTCGCGACCGCCCGGGCATCCGGGGCGAAGGGCCGCTGCGCGGGGAGGGACACCCCGCCGAGCGGCCCTTCGTTCGTCTCCGGTGCTCGCACGCGGGTGTTTCGCAGACCGGGAACCCGCGGCCCTTCCTCTCGGGCGCCGGGCAACTAGAGTATTCGGGTGACCAACGAGCCCATCGTCCGCGCTGACGCGCGTCGGCAGCTGATCGATTTCATCTCCGCCGACGCCGTCTTCCACGGCGACTTCACGCTCACGAGCGGCAAGAAGGCCTCGTACTACGTCGACCTGCGCCGGGTGAGCCTCGACCACCGCGTCGCGCCGCTCATCGGCCGAGTGATGCTCGATCTCATCGCCGACGTGCCCGATGTCGCCGCGGTCGGCGGAATGACCATGGGCGCCGACCCGATCGCCGCCGCGATCCTCCATCAGGGTGCCGCCCGCGGCCTCGCGTACGACGCATTCGTCGTGCGGAAGGAGCCGAAGGACCATGGGCGCGGCAAGCAGGTCGAGGGACCGGACGTCTCGGGCAAGCGCGTGATCGTGCTCGAGGACACCTCGACGACCGGCGGATCGCCCCTCAAGGCGATCGAGGCGCTGCGCAAGATCGGTGCCGAGGTCGTCGCCGTGGCGGTCGTCGTCGATCGCGCCACGGGTGCCCGGGAGGTCATCGAGGGCGCAGGGGTGCCCTACCTCGCCGCCATCGGGCTCGACGACCTGGGATTGGCCTGATGGACCGCGACGGTCGCGACTCCGACGACGCCGAATGGCTGCTCGCGCAACTCGCGAGCAGTGAGCCGGAGTCGCCCCCGGAGCCGACCGTCGCTCCTCCGCCGGCCGAGACCCCCGTCCCGGCTTCACCGTCGGGGCCGCGGCCTCGACACGACGAGGACCTCGACTGGTTCTCGCTCGCCGAGCCGGCGCCCGAGCCCGACGCCGCAGCCGAGGCCCCTGCGGCGAGCGAGGCCGCCGGCGGCTCCGGTGCTCCGGCGGCTCCCCCCGGCCCGGTGACGCCGAACGCGCCCTTCGCGCTCACCTGGGGCTCCGACGACGGATTCGACTCCGAAGACTCGGTCAGGGCCGCATTCCGGACCCTCTCGGAGGCCGGCCCGGATTCGTCCACGACGCCGGAGCGGCCCGACGAGTCCGCACCCGATGCGGCCGTGGGTCCATCGGGGCAGCCGTCGCCGCCGTCGGCCGAGCCGCCGGCGGCCGTGCGACCGCCGGTGACCGAACCGGCGCCGTCGCCCTTCGCCGGCTACACGCCCCCGGCCGTCGCCCGGCAGACGTTCACGCCGGTCGGCGGCACCCCCATCGTCCGGCCGTCGACACCTCCGGCGGAAGGTTCCTCGGAGACCGCCGCCGCGTCCGCCGTCACGCCGCCGGCATGGACCCCCGAGCCGCCACGGCACCCGATCGCGCCCTCCACCGCTCCGGCGGGATGGGACGAGCGGCGCCCGCGGGCTCGTTCGGTCGAGCCGGCATCCGAGGCACCCGAGGCGCTCCGCGAGGGCGAGCCGCACGCTCCGGCGACGCCACCGACGCCACCGACCGCGCCCGCGCCGCAGGCGACCCGACGTGCACCGTTCCCGGCCTTCGCCGCTGCAGACGACGCGGACCGTCGCGAGTCCCAGCCGAGCGCACCCGTCGACGACCTGCTCGCCGCGCTCGGCGGGGGGATCGTGACTCCCTCCGACCCGTCGCCCGCGACTCCGGTGCGGACGGCGTCCGAGTCCCCTGCCGACGGCGCCGCTCCGCCTTCCTCCGGCGGC
>JAPSJU010000177.1 GCA_031178025.1 Agromyces sp.
GTGCGCGGGCACTTCGCGAGTTCGGCCATCTTCGCCGTCGCCTGCTCGAACGACCAGGGCAGCTCGACGAGGGGCAGCTCCCGCTCGGCCGCAGGTGCCGCCTTGGAGCCGAGCGAGGCGAGCGCGAACGCCACCTCGCGCACGAAGTCCGCCCCCGACGTGGAGTTGTTGAGCGCGACGACGACGGTCAGGCCGGTCTCGGGGTCGGTGAAGCCCGCGGTCAGCGCACCGGTCGCCTCGCCGGCGGAGCCGCGGAGGGGACCGTACTGCATCGCGCCGAGGGCCATGCTCTGCCAGGCCGGCGACGACCCGCCGAGGGGAACCGTCGTCCATTGCTCACGTTCGGTGCGCTCGGTCAGCAGCGTGCCCGTCGCGAACGCCTGGCTCAGGATGCGGGCGTCCTCGAGCGTCGAGACGGCGCCCGCCGCCGCGCCCCCCATCGAGCTCGACTGCGACGAGTCGTCGAGCAGCACGGCGCAGTCGATGGTGCCGTTCGGTGCGATCGCCGCCGAGTACGCTCCGAGCACGCCCTCGTGCGTCGTGTCGCCCGGCTGCGGCATCCGCGTGTTCTCGATGCCGAGCGGGTCGAAGACGTACTGCTGTGCCAGGTCGGACCAGGAGCGCCCCGTGCGGCGTTCGAGGGCGAGGGCGAGCAGGAGGATGCCGGTGCGCGACTCGCGCACCTGCTCGCCGGGCGGGCCGGTGCGGGTGAGGGCGAGCCCGTTCGAGAGCAGCTCGACCGGAGGCCAGTTGCGCTCGGGGTTCGTCACGAAGTGACTGCGCAGCACCGGCTGGTAGTCGGCCAGGCCGGAGGTGTGGCGGCAGAGCTGCTCGAGCGTGATGCCCTCGAGCGTCGGGATGCGGTCGACGTACTGCTTGACCTCGTCGTCGAGCCCCACGGTGCCGTCGTCGACGAGCCGCAGCAGGATCGTGCACGTGATCTGGGTGGTGAGGGTCGCCATCCGGAAGGCGACGTCGCCGTTGACGGGCTGGGCCTTCTCGCCGAAGTCGACGGTCCCCGAGGCTCCGGTCCACTCCCCCGCCCATGGCGCCCAGACGCCGGCGACGCCCCCGCTCGACCCGCTGAGCTGCACGGCCTGGTCGAGCACGGCGTCGAGTTGCGCGGCGAGCTCGCTCCCGAGCGCAGTGTCGACGGGTTCGAACTCCTCGGCGGGATCGACGGTACCGCTGAAGCAGCCCGAGAGGCCGACGGCGAGCGCCGCGATGACGGCGACGGCGGGAACGCTCCGCCGACGCCGTGTCCCCCGCCGTTCAGGCACCGAAGCCCCCTAGCTGTGTGTCCGATGCGATTCTAACGCCCGCCGGCGAACACGCCGACCGCGAAGCGCGGTCAAGACGCCGTCGCCCCGATCTCCCGGACGGCGGCCGTCATGAACCGCTCGACATCCCGATCGACGATGATGTCGTTCGGCCGCAGCGGTCGGCTGAGGTACAGCCCGTCGAGCGACGTCAGGCGGCTGAGGGCCACGTACGTCTGGCCGGGGCTGAACACCCGCGAGCCGAGATCGACGATCGCCGTGTCGTAGCTCGCGCCCTGCGACTTGTGGATGGTCACGGCCCACGCGAGCCGCAGCGGGAACTGCGTGAACTCGGCGATGACCTGCCGCTCGAGCTTCTTGCGGGCGGGGTCCCAGCTGTACTTGTACTTCTCCCACGTGACCGGCTCGACCTCGTGCTCCTCGCCGTCGACCTCGACGCGCACCTCACGCTTGAGCGAGGTGACCGTGCCGATCGTGCCGTTGACCCACCGCTGCCCGTCGGGACCGATCGCGGTGTCGTTGCGCAGGAACATCACCTGCGCGCCGACCTTCAGCTCGAGGCGCTCGTCGGCGGGGAAGGCGCGCCCGCCGAAGTCGCCGTTCACCTCGGCGGCGTTCGCCTGCGAGTGCCCGGGCAACCGGTGCAACTGGGTGCGATTGATGCGGTTGACGGTGTCGTTCCGTGTCGCGAGGGTGATCGCGCCGTGCTCGGGCACCGGCCGGCGCGCGCCGACCCCGTTCAGCACGCCGGCGATCTCGGCCGTGACGCGGCCGTGCCGTACGGCGTTCAGCATCACCTTGAACTCGTCGTCGTGCTGGCGATGCACCTCGCCGAGCTCGAAGATGCGCAGATCGGTCTCGCGCCAGACCTTGGCATCGAAGAACCACATCGAGGCGTACGTGTCGGCGAAGTAGGCGCGCTCATCGCCGTCGCCCGGCACGGGGGCGAGCTGGTACGGGTCGCCGAACAGCACGACCTGTGCACCCCCGAACGGCTCGAGGGGACGCTGGCGCGCCTGCCGCAGCGACCGATCCATGGCGTCCATGAGGTCGGCGTTCACCATCGAGACCTCGTCGATGACGAGCGTGTCCATGGCATTCAGGATCTTGCGCACCGTGTCGTTCTGCTCGATCTCCTGATCGGCGACCACCCCGATCGGCAGGCGGAACAGCGAGTGGATCGTCTGGCCGCCCACGTTGAGCGCGGCCACCCCCGTCGGGGCGCAGATGACGATCTGCTTCTGCGTGTGCCAGTTGAGGTGATTGAGCAGGGTGGACTTGCCGGTGCCGGCACGACCGGTCACGAAGACGTGCTCGCGAGTGCCCTCGATCGCCTGGAAGACGGCGGCCTGTTCTCGGCTGAGGGTGACGTTCTGCACTGGTGGCCTTCGAGCGGGTGCGGGCGGATGCCGCGGGGCGGCTCCCTGCGGCGGCGCCCTTCGGGCACATCCCACTGTAACCGCGTCATGCGCTGGAGCCCCGGCAGCGGCCTGGCCTGGGGATATTCCGGAGCCGCTCGGCGGGTCCCCCATAGACTGGGCTCGTGGGGAGAGCAGTCGAGCGGCGCGGTCGGCTGTCGATCGTGGCCGTCGCGGGCTGGGCGGGTCTGGCGATCCTCCTCGTCGGCGCGTTCCTCGCGGCGCTCGGCGCGCTGAACCAGACGATCTACGGCGCCTCGAGCTTCGTCGAACGGTACCTCGGCGCGATCGCGCGCGACGACCTCGCTGCGGCGGCATCCACGCCCGGGGTGGCCCTCGACGAGGCCGACCTGACGGCGCTCGGCCTGCCGGGTGACGTCTCGACGGCGATGTTCCGCTCGAACGTGGTGGAGGACGGCCCCGAGGACCTGCGGATCATCAGCGACGTCGCGGCCGACGACGGCACCCATGCCGTGACGGCGAGCTACCGGCTCGGTGCCGCCATCGCCGAGACGACGTTCCAGGTGCGCCCGATCGAGCCGCTCTACGGCGTGCTCAGCCGGTGGGAGTTCGCCGTGAGCCCCGTCGCCGTCATCGACGTGACGGCGGCGCACAACCCGCTCTTCACCGTGGGCTCCCTCACGCTCGACACGCGCGCCAAGAAGACCGGCGACGACCTGGCCGCGTTCATCCAGGCGGCTCCGTACCTCGCCATCGCTCCCGCGGTCTACGAGTTCGGCTACACGTCGACATTGCTCGAAGCGGTGCCCGTCGAGGCGGTCGTGCAGCCGTCGAGCCGGGTGCCCGTGACCGTCGACGCGCAGCCCACGGCGACGTTCGTCGAACGGGTGCAGGTGCAGGTCGACGAGTACCTGCAGGGGTGCACGACGCAGCCGGTGCTGCAGCCGGCCGGATGCCCGTTCGGCGTCGAGATCGACGACCGGGTGCTGAGCGACCCGGTGTGGTCGATCGTGACCAGTCCGGTCGTGACGCTCACCGCCGGTGAGACGGCCTTCGAGATGCCGCCCACGGAGGGCATCGCCCACGTGTCCGTCGAGGTGCGATCGCTGTTCGACGGCGACGTCTCGCAACTCGAGGAGGACCGGCCCTTCACGCTGGCCCTGAGCGCCACGATCCGCCCCGACGGCAGCATCGCGATCCAGCTCGTGTAGCCGCGTCGTCCATCCGGCCGACGACTCGCTCCGACCTACCGCGTCACGCCGTCCCGGTCGGCGATC
Source organism: Agromyces sp. (assembly GCA_031178025.1). Taxonomy (GTDB): domain Bacteria; phylum Actinomycetota; class Actinomycetes; order Actinomycetales; family Microbacteriaceae; genus Agromyces. The sequence continues at coordinate 3,937 of JAPSJU010000177.1, forward strand.
GCCGCGAGCCGGGCGTTGTACTCCTCGAGCTCGGCGTCACCGGTGCGGTCGGCGTGACGGTCGCTGCGCCTCGACTCCTTCTCATCGCTGCGCGCCCACTGCACCGCCACCGTGATGGCAAGCGCCACCGTCGGGATCTCGCCGATCGACCAGGCGATGCCGCCACCCAGTTGCTGGTCGACGAGCGCATCGGTGCCCCACCCCATGGCGCCGTACCAGTCCGCGAGCAGGAGTCCGGTGCCCGACATGATCGCGAGGCCGAAGAACGCATGGAACGCCATCGTGCCGAGCAGCAGCACGAGCCGGAAGGGGTACGGCAGCCGATACGGCACCGGGTCGATGCCGATGAGCGACTGCACGAAGAGGTAGCCGGTGATGAGGAAGTGCACGATCATCCACTCGTGGCCGATGTGGTCGAGCATCGTCCAGCGGAAGAGCGGCGAGTAGTAGAACACCCAGAGCGAGCCCGCGAACAGCACCGCCGCGACGATGGGATTCGCGATGAGGCCGGCGAACCTGGAGTGCACCGCGAGCAGGACCCACTCGCGTCCACCGCGCGATCCGTCCTTGCGCGCCCGGATCGCCCTCGCGGCGAGGGTCACCGGTGCACCGGGGACGAGCAGCACGGGCACCGCCATCGTGAGGATCATGTGGGCGCCCATATGCGCCGAGAAGAGGTACTGCTCGTAGACGTTCACCCCGCCGTTCGTCACGTAGGCGAGCAGCACCAGGCCGGCGACCCACAGCACGGTGCGGTAGACGGGCCAGCGGTCGCCGCGCGCGCGCAGCCTCCGCACGCCTGCGAGGTAGAAGAAGATGCCGAAGCCGCACGCGAGCACCCAGATGAGGTCGACGTCCCACTCGGTGACGTAGCGGAACCAGTCGGGCCATGGCGGCAACGGCTCACCGGTGAGGATCTCGGCCGGCGTGCGGGC
>JAPSJU010000178.1 GCA_031178025.1 Agromyces sp.
AGCACCAGGTCGCCGAGGTGACCTCGCTCGGGCTCGTCCAGATGACGCGCAAGAAGCTGGGCCTCGGCCTGCTCGAGTCCTTCAGCGAGCCGTGCGAGGTCTGTGCGGGCCGTGGCATCATCGTGCACCACGAGCCGGTGGCGAAGCACCGCCCGCAGCAGCAGCAGGTCGAGCGTCGCCGCGGACGAGGCAACGGCGGCGGGCAGCCGTCGTCGCCCGCGAGCGAGCCGAAGGCCCACACGGGCACGCACGCCATCACCGAAGACGTCAAGCACGCGCTCGCGCAGATCGCCGCGTCGACGATCGCGCACACCGAGCCGAAGCACGCCGACGCGGAAGCCGTTCCGGCGGACGACGCCGCCGGAACGGCGCCGGCCGGCCCATCCGATCCGGCGCGCGAACCGCAGGCCGGCTCCGGTCGCCGCCGCAGTCGACACCGTCGCGTGACGCAGGAACAGGGCACGGCGGAGTCCGCGGAGTCCCCGGAGGCGCCCGAGGCCGAGCGGGAAGTCCCCGAGGCGACGCCCCCGGCGCCGGTGGTCGAGCTTCCTCCCGTCGCCCCCGTCGAACGCAAGCGACCGGTGCGCGTGCCGGACGCCGAGGTGCTGCTCGACTCCGTGCTCGACGCCCTGCCTGCGCCGAAGAAGGCGGGGGAGGGCCGGTCACGCAGCCGTCGTGTCTCGACGGCGGCGTTGAGCCCGGCCGGCGCGCCGCCCGTGATCACGCGCGCGAGCGAGGCATCCGACGACTAGTGCTCGGAGGCCCTCCGGGCCCGTCGCTCACGCGGCGTGACCCGGAGGCCGCTCGCGGCCAGGCGCCGCACGAGCTCCCGCGGCGGAACCGGCTCAGCGCCCGCCTCGACGAGTTCCTCGTAGCGCTCGACGGGGACGTCGTAGTGGTCGAGATCGAACCCGCGGGGAGGCAAACCGACCCGATCGGCGAAGCGCTGGAGCTCCTCGATGGACTGGTCGCTCACGAGGTGCGCCCACACCGTGCCGTGCTTCGGCCACAGCGGGGTGTCGATGAGCACGGCCATGCGGCCGATCCTAACGTGGAGCGGCCGGCGACCCGCCGACGGCGCGTGTTTGACCGGCCCCCGGTCATCCGGTAAACTCGACCGTTGGTGCCCCCGCTTATCACGGTGGGCCCACACGGTTTTCTGGCAGTGATGGCCCTCCTTCCCGCTGGGGTCTACCGCGCAGTGACATCCCCATCAGCAGACGGAGCCCCAGGGGCTCCCCAGAGATAGGTACGAGTAGTGGTTTACGCAGTAGTGCGCGCCGGCGGCCGGCAGGAGAAGGTCGAAGTCGGCACCATCGTGACGATGGACCGCATCAAGGCTGACAATGACGGCAACGTCCAGCTCACCCCGGTCCTCATCGTCGACGGCGAGAAGATCACCTCCGACGCCGAGTCCCTCGCGAAGGTCACGGTCACGGCTGAGGTCCTGAACAACCTCCGCGGCCCCAAGATCGTGATCCAGAAGTTCAGGAACAAGACCGGGTACAAGAAGCGCCAGGGCCACCGCCAGGAGCTCACGCGCGTCAAGATCACCGGCATCAAGTAGCCCGCGGCTGGCAAGGAGAAACAGACATGGCACACAAAAAGGGAGCGAGCTCCACTCGCAACGGTCGTGACTCGAACGCCCAGCGCCTCGGCGTGAAGCGCTTCGGCGGCCAGGTCGTCAGCGCGGGCGAGATCCTCGTCCGTCAGCGTGGCACGCACTTCCACCCCGGTGCAGGCGTGGGTCGCGGAGGCGACGACACGCTCTTCGCCCTCGAGGCCGGCGCGGTGCAGTTCGGCAACAAGGGCGGCCGCAAGGTCGTCAACATCGTGGCGGCCGGCGAATAGTCGACCGATCGGTTCTGTGAGGGCGGGCTTCGGCCCGCCTTCACGCGTTTTCACCCTGAGGAGGGATGCAGCATGGTCAGCTTCGTCGACCAGGTGACGCTCTACGTGCGCGCCGGACACGGCGGGAACGGCTGCGTCTCGGTCCGCCGTGAGAAGTTCAAGCCGCTCGCCGGCCCGGACGGCGGCAACGGCGGACACGGCGGCGACATCGTGCTCGTCGCCGACCCCCAGGTCACGACGCTGCTCGCGTACCACGGCCGTCCGCATCGATCGTCGGACAACGGGCAGCCGGGCATGGGCGACAACCGTTCGGGAGCCGCGGGCGAGACGCTCGAACTCCCCGTGCCGGTCGGCACCGTCGTGAAGGACCCCGACGGCACCGAGCTCGTCGACCTCACCGAGCCCGGCATGCGATTCGTCGTCGCTCCCGGTGGCCAGGGCGGCCTCGGCAACGCCGCACTCGCCTCCACGAAACGCAAGGCACCCGGCTTCGCGCTGCTCGGCACCCCCGGATTCGAGGGCGAGGTGATGCTCGAACTCAAGACCATCGCGGATGTCGCGCTCGTCGGCTTCCCGTCCGCGGGCAAGTCGAGCCTCATCGCGGCGCTCTCCGCGGCCCGTCCGAAGATCGCCGACTACCCGTTCACGACCTTGCACCCGAACCTCGGGGTCGTCCAGGCGGGCGATCACCGCTTCACGGTCGCCGACGTACCGGGCCTCATCGAGGGCGCGAGCGAGGGCAAGGGCCTCGGCCTCGAGTTCCTCCGCCACGTCGAGCGCTGCTCCGCGCTCCTGCACGTGATCGACTGCGCGACCCTCGAGCCAGGGCGCGATCCCGTCAGCGACCTCGAGATCATCCGCGGAGAACTCGCCGCGTACCCGGTTCCCGAAGGACAGGTGCCGCTGCTCGACCGCCCTCAGCTCGTCGCCCTCAACAAGATCGACGTCCCGGAGGCGCGTGAGCTGGCCGAGTTCGTCCGGCCGGAGCTCGAATCGCGCGGCTATCGCGTCTTCGAGATCTCCACCGTCAGCCACGAGGGGCTGCGCCAGCTCGGTTTCGCGCTCGGCGAGCTCGTCGACACGGCGCGCGCCGAGGCGGCATCCGTGCCCGAGGCTCCGCGCATCGTCATGCGCCCGAAGGCCGTCGACGACTCCGGCTTCGTCGTACGACCCGAGGGCGGCAGCTACGGCACGATCTACCGCGTGCTCGGCGCGAAACCGGAGCGCTGGGTGGCGCAGACGGACTTCACCAACGACGAAGCCGTCGGCTTCCTCGCCGACCGCCTCGCGCGGCTGGGCGTGGAGGACGAGCTCGTGCGCGCCGGCGCCGTCGCCGGATCGACCGTCGTCATCGGGCCGGGTTCCGGCGTGGTGTTCGACTGGGAGCCCACCCTCACCTCGACGGCCGAGCTCATCACGGCGCCCCGCGGCGCCGACCTCCGTCTCGACGAGAGCCGGCGGGCGACCCGCGCCGAGCGGCGCAGCGAGTACCACGAGCGCATGGATGCGAAGGCCGAGGCGCGCGCGGAGCTGCAACGCGAACGCGACGCCGGCATCTGGCCCGACGGCGACGAGGTCGAACCCGCCGGCGAGCAGGCTCCGGCAGCGCACGGAACGGGGGAGGACGAACGGTGACCCCGCGCAGTCGCGCCGAGATCCCGACGGCGAGGCGCATCGTCGTGAAGGTCGGCTCCTCCTCCGTCAGCGGTGAGAACGCGAGCCAGATCGCTCCGCTCGTCGACGCCCTCGCGGCCGCGCACGAGCGCGGTGCGGAGGTCGTGCTCGTCTCATCGGGTGCGATCGCGACCGCGATCCCCTTCCTCTCGCTCGACGGCCGGCCCCGCGACCTCGCAACCCAGCAGGCTGCGGCGGCCGTCGGACAGAACGTGCTCATGTGGCGCTATCAGACGAGCCTCGACCGCTACGGCATCCTCGCGGGCCAGGTGCTCCTCACCGCGGGCGACCTCGAGCACTCCACACCGCGGTCGAATGCGCAGCGTGCGATGGATCGGCTGCTGGCGCTCCGTATCCTGCCGATCGTGAACGAGAACGACACGGTCGCGACGCATGAGATCCGGTTCGGCGACAACGACCGGCTCGCTGCCCTCGTCGCCGAGCTCATCGGCGCGGAGCTGCTGGTGCTGCTCTCCGACGTGGATGCCCTGTACACGAAGCCCCCGCACCTCGAAGGCGCCGAGAGGATCGCGCACGTGCCGTTCGGCGACGCCCTCACCGGGGTGGAGATCGGCTCGACCGGACGAGCGGGTGTGGGAACCGGAGGGGCGGAGACGAAGGTGTCCGCGGCCCGCATCGCCGCCGAGGCCGGGGCGGGGGTGCTCATCACGGCGACGCCGCTCGTCGCGGAGGCACTCTCGGGTGCCGAAGTCGGCACGTGGTTCGAGCCCGCCCTCGAGCGTCGCACGGCGACCGGCGATGCCGGCCTCGCCTAGGCTGCTGACATGGAGCAACCCGACCTCGACCTGAGGGTCATCGACGAGCGGCTCGCTGCAGCCAAGGACGCGTCCTACCGCCTCGCCCGGGCCACGACTGCCGAGAAGGATGCCGCGCTCGCGCGCGTGTCCGAACTGCTTCGCGAGCGAACCGCCGCGATCGTCGCCGCGAACCGGCTCGACCTGGAGGCGGGGCGTGAAGCGGGCCTCGCGTCAGGACTCCTCGACCGGCTGACCCTCGATGATCGACGCATCGCCTCGCTCGCCGACGCCGTGCACGACGTGATCGCCCTGACGGATCCGATCGGCGAGAACGTGAGCGGCCGCACCCTTCCCAGCGGCGTGCGGATCGACCAGGTGCGCGTTCCGCTCGGCGTCATCGGCGCCATCTACGAAGCTCGGCCGAACGTGACGATCGACATCGCCGTGCTCGCGCTGAAGAGCGGGAACGCGGTCGTGCTCCGCGGCGGCACGGCGGCGGAGCAGACGAATCAGGTGCTCGTCGAAGTGCTCCGGGATGCACTCGAGGGCGCCGGCCTGCCGGGCGACGCGGTG
>JAPSJU010000179.1 GCA_031178025.1 Agromyces sp.
ACGCCGCACGGATGCCTCAGCCGAAGTTGACGGTGACCTCGGAGCCCCGCTTCAGCCGCTCGCCTGCGGCGGGACTCTGCACGGACGCGACCACCGCCCCCTCGAGGAAGGCCGGCACGTTCGAGGTCACCGTGAAGTCGAGCGCTTCGAGCTGCTCACGCGCCTGCGCGATCGTCTGGCCCGTGATCACGTTCGGCACCTCGACCAGGTCGGGACCCTTCGACGCCGTGATCACGATCGTGTCGCCGGGGTGGACGGGCTCGCTCTCGGGCCAGGCGGTGATGACGTGGTCGGCGGGAACGTCGTCGCTGAATTCCGCGTCGGCGTAGGCGACTTCGAGGCGGGCGCCGGTGATGGCCGCCTCGGCGTCGCCGACCGGAAGCCCCACGACGTCGGGGAGCCCGCCGACCGACACGACGAGCGTGAGGTCGCCGAGTTCCGGGTACTCGGCGCCGACTGGGGCGCCCGCAGCGTCGAGCACCGCGATGACGAGCCCCGCTTCCAGTTCGGATGAGAACTGCTCCACCTTGGATTCGGCGACGGTGAAGTCGCCGAGCGCGGCGCGCGCGTCCGCCTCGGGCGTGCCGATCACGGCCGGCACCTGCAGGTTCCGCGGGCCGAGCGAGACGAGCATCGTGACCGGGGATCCGCGGCGCGCCTCGCTCCCCGCCTCGGGGTCGGTGCCCGACACCTGTCCCACGGGGATGAGCGGGTCGTACCGTTCGCCGGGGACGACGTCGAAACCCGCCTCCTCGAGAATGGTGCGCGCGTTCTCCGGCAGCTGCGTCGAGACGTCGGGAACCTGGGCGAGCGCACCGGGTCCCGCGCCGAAGTACCATCCGGTGCCTGCGGCGAGTCCCGTGAGCAGGAGCACGAGGGCGAAGATCCAGTATCCCCGACGCTTGCGACGGGCGGTCGCGGCACGGAGGGCCGTCGTCTCCTCGCCGCCCGCGTCGCCGTCGCCGGCATCGGGGCCCGGAGCCGTGAGCACCGGCGCTCCGCCGCCGAGCACGGTCGTCTCGGCGGTCGCGCCGCCGAACCGCGATGCGGCGCCCGTGAGCACCATCGTCGCCTGCGTCTCCCGAGCCGCCGTCCTCGGCGCGCGGATCGCGGGCTCGACCTCGCGGAGTCGCTCGAGCATCTCGCGCGCGTCGTGCGGACGCTCCTCGGGGTTGCGAGCCGTCGACCAGAGCACGAGCTCGTCGAGCTCAGCCGGAACCGAAGGGTTCTTCGAGCTCGGCGTGGGCACCGTGTCGTTCGCGTGCTGGTAGGCGATGGCCATCGGCGCCTCGCCGACGTACGGCTGCTCGCCCGTGAGCATCTCGTACATCATGATTCCGACGGCGTAGATGTCGCTGCGCGCGTCGGCCACGCCGCGAGTGACGAGTTCGGGGGAGAGGTAGGCGATCGTCCCGAGCAGCGCCTGCCCGGTCGCGGTGTTGGCGGTTGCGGCTCGGGCGAGCCCGAAGTCGCCGAGCTTGATGCGACCGTCGTCGGCGAGCAGGACGTTCTCGGGCTTCAGGTCGCGGTGCACGATGCCGGCCTTGTGGGCGGCGGCGAGCCCGGCCAGCACGGCGTCCATGATGTCGACGGTCTGCTCGGGCGTGAGCTTCCGGTAGTCCTTCAGGAGGTCGCGGAGCGTGATGCCGGGCAGGTACTCCATGACGAGGTACGCCATGTCGCTGTCCTGGCCCTGGTCGAAGACGTTGACCACGTTCGGATGCGCGAGGCGGGCGGCTGAGCGCGCCTCCTGCACGAAGCGCGTCTTGAAGGCGACGTCGTCGGCGAGGTGGCCGTGCATGATCTTGATCGCGACCCGCCGTTCGAGTCGCAGGTCGGTCGCGAGGTACACCGTCGCCATGCCGCCGCGAGCGATCCGCGAGCGCACCTGATAGCGGCCATCGACGAGACGGCCGATCATCGGGTCGGTGGGCGTGGTGGTCACCGTTCGAGTGTACGAACTGGAGCATGCCCGGAGACGACTAAACGCCGTGCAAGCCCGAGATCGCAATGCCTTCGTGATCGATGGGTGCCGGAGCGACCGGCATGCGACCCCTGCGGCGTCAGCCGAGCTCCGAGAGCCAGGCGCGTGCCTGCGCCTCCCACTTGGCGTAGTGCTCGGGATACGCCGAGAGCTGGACGGCCTGCGCCGCCTGGGTGACGGTCATCGATTCCCACCCTGCGATGTCGAGCAGGCCGCGCGTGCGTCCGGAGTTCGGGTTCGTCGGGCCGCCGTAGAACGCCATCGCCGCGCGAACGGGATCGAGCACTTCCTCGATCGTGCCCCAGCCCTGGCTCGGGCGCTGCTGGAAGAGCCCGAGCGAATCACGGTCGCCGTGCTGCACGTTCTTCAGCCCCGATTCCTGGGCTGCCGCCGCGAGCGCGACCACGATGCCCGAGTCGGGCACGCCGAGCGAACGGCCCACGTCGATGATGGTCTGCGCGTTGGCGCGCATCTCCTCGGTGAGGGGCGCCGTGACGGACGCGACGCTGACGACGGCGGTCGGGCGCCGGAGGACGAGCACCTGGCCAGGGCGGATCAGGGTCGACCCGCCGAGCGAGTTCGCCGCATCGAGTTCGGCGACGCTGACCCCGTGGGCGACCGCGATGCCGTACAGCGTGTCGCCCTCGGCGACGACATGCCGGTCCGGAGCTGGAGGAGCCGGAGCCGGAGCGGACGGCGCAGGAGGCTCGGCATCGCCGGTCGTGGGGGCTGATCCGGCCGGTGGCAGCACGATCGCCTCGCCGGGGAAGATGAGGCTCGACGGGCCCAGCCCGTTGGCGCTGAGGATGCTGGCGACGTCCAGGCCGTACGCCGCCGCGATCCCGCTGACGGTGTCGCCCTCGACGACGATGTGGCGCGCGAGTTCGGGCGCCACGGGGGAGGCCGGCGGTGCGGACGCCTCCGCGGTGCCGCCCGGGAGGGCGAGTCGCTGGCCCGGGAAGATGAGACTCGACCATCCCAGGCCGTTCTTGGCGAGGAGCTCCGCGGTGGCGAGCCCGAAGCGTTCCGCGATGCCGCTCACCGTGTCGCCGTCGACGACCGTGTACTCGCCGGCCGGGGGTGCCTGCGTGACGACCCGGGCCGTACGGGTCACCGCCGCTGCGTCGGACTTGGCCTTCGGCTGGCGCTTGACCGTCTGGGGTGCCGCCTCGGCGGGCTGGACGATGCCGAGCGTCACGGCGATCGTGCTGAGCACGGCGACGGGCACGCCGAGCGCCGCCCGGATGCGCCCTCGCTGCCGGGTTGCGGCATCCGCCCGTCGCCGGCGCGGTGCCTCGGCGGACTGCGGGTCGTTCGCCATGTTCGTTTCCCCCTCGAGCCGGCCACTCTCGTCGGCGTCGCGCTTACCGTCGCACACGCCCGAGGACGAGTCAACGACCTCGCCGCGAGTCCGACGACTGCGTGCGAACGTCGCCCTGCACGGGCGCCCGCCGGGTTCCGACGGTGCCGGACGTCTGGCAGGCTGGTGGGGTGACCGACGCAGACCAGACCGAGTGGCTGACTGTTCCCGATCTCGTCGAGATGCTGGGGCAGACGCCGAGCCGAATCCGCCGCCTCATCGACGACCGCCATCTGCTGGCCACCCGCATCGACGGCGTGCTCAAGGTGCCCGCTGTCTTCCTCCGCGACGGCGCGCCGATGCCCGAGCTGCACGGAACCGCCATGGTGCTCGCCGATGCCGGGTTCAGCGACGAGGAAGCGCTCGAATGGCTCCTCGGCGAGGAGGAGATCCTGGGCACCACGCCGATCGCCGCGCTCCGCGCCGGCCGCAAGGCGGAGGTCAGGCGGGTCGCCCAGGCCCTCGCCTGAGGTCGGGGTACCGGGCGATCCGGCCGCTCAGCTGGCCCGACGCGACACGGCGGTCGCCAGCGAGCCGAGTTCGGATCGTGCCTCCCTGCTGAGCGGCGCGTCGACGAGCGCGGCGTCGGCACGGGCGACGTTGCCGGCGATGAGGCGTTCGACCTCCTCGTCGGCCCCGCATTCGCTGATCGTGCGCTGGAGCATCCGCACCTGCGTTCCGTCGAGTTCGGGGTCGCCGAGCAACTCGTCGAGGAGACGACGCGACCCGGGTGCGAGCCGCTCCCTCGCGATCGCGATGAGGACGGTTCGCTTGCCCTCGCGGAGATCGTCGCCGCTCGGCTTCCCCGTCACCTCCGGATCGCCGTAGACGCCGAGCAGATCGTCGCGCAGCTGATACGCGACGCCGAGCGGCCGGCCGAAGGCCCGGAGGGCATCGAGTTGCGCCGCGGAGGCGCCCGCGATCGCTCCGCCGATCACGAGGGGCGACTCCACGGAGTACTTCGCCGCCTTGTAGACGATGACCCGTTCGGCCCGGGCGCGATGCTCGGCGTCGGGCTGCGTGAGCCACGCGCGCTCCTGCAGGATGTCGAGGTACTGGCCGGCCGTCACCTCGGTGCGCATGGTGACGAACTCGTCGCGCGCGGCGCGGGCCGACGTTCGGTCGTCGAGTGCGGTAAGACCCTCGTCGAGCAGTTCGTCGCTCCAGCCGAGGAGCAGGTCGCCGAGCAGGATCGCCGATGCGCGACCGAACTCACCGCCGTCGCCGGCCCAGCCCGAATCGACGTGCAGGCGTTCGAACAGGCGGTGCGCGGACGGCGCGCCCCGCCGCGTGTCGGAGTTGTCGATGATGTCGTCATGCACGAGCGCCGCGGCGTGGAAGATCTCGAGCGCGGCTGCGGCCGATACGACCGGGAACCGGTCGCGTCCTGCGGCGGACGAGAAGGGGTCGTGTCCACGCCCGCCGACGGCTTCCCATCCCCAATAGCAGAAGAGCGCCCGGAAGCGCTTGCCACCGCTGAGAAACCGCCTTG
>JAPSJU010000180.1 GCA_031178025.1 Agromyces sp.
GCACCGACGGCGACGGAGCCGACCGTGAGCGCCCGGTCCCCTCGTCGGCGCGCCGTCGACCGAGCGGTCGCCGTCGTCCTCGCCGCCGCGGTCGCGGCCGGCGTCTCGGCGTGCACCTCGCCGCCCCCGCGCACGGACCCCGAGGTCGCGTTCCTCACTCCGGAACCGCCCGCCACGACACCGGACGACGGCGGTACCGGGTTCGACGGGCCCGCGACCGACGCGGGCCCGACCGACGCCGATGTCTCCTTCGTCGCGGCGATGGCCGCGCACCACGCGCAAGCCGTGGAGCTGGCCTCGCTGGCTCCTGAGCGCGTCCACGACGCCGAGCTCGGCGAGCTGGCCGCCCGCATCGTCGTGACGCAGGCCGCCGAAGCGGCAGCGATGCGCGAGTGGCTGGACCGCCGCCGGTCGCAGGACTCCGGCGACGAGCGCCACGACCACTCGGGCGCGATGGCCGGCGAGATCGGCAGGCCGACCCTCGACCGTGCCGCCGAGCTCGACGGCGCCGACTTCGACGCGCTGTTCCTCGATGCGATGATCGCGCATCACCGTGGAGCGGTGACGATGGCCGAATCGCGGCTCTCGACGAGCGGGGAACCGGCGGTCGCCCGTTGGGCGCGCTCGATCGCAGCGGCGCAGTCACTCGAGATCGAGCGACTGCTGGACATCCGGGATCGCCTCGGCGCGGAGTGACCCGTGCGGATCAGGCGCCGGCGCCGATCAGCGGCCGAGCATCTTCTGGAGCGCGGCGAGTTCCTCTTCGCTCGGCGCGCCCTTCGGGACGCTGCCGAGACCGAAGCCGGAGCCGGCCGGGGCGTTGCCGCCGCCCGGCGTCACGCCCGACGAGAGCGCTGCGTTCTCGGCGGCCCGCTTCGCCGGGTTGCCCGACCGCGACGCCGACTTCTTCTTGCCCTTGGCGGACTGGCGCTTGCCGCCGCCGTGGCCGCCGCCACCGGGGATCGGACCCATGCCGGGGATCTGCGGCATCCCGCCGCGGGCCACCGTCTTCATCATCTTCGCGGCCTGCTCGAAGCGCTGCACGAGCTGGTTCACATCGGTGACCGTCATGCCGGAACCCTTCGCGATACGCAGGCGCCGCGAGCCGTTCAGGAGCTTCGGGTTGCGGCGCTCGGCCGGCGTCATCGACTGGATGATGGCCTCGGTGCGCACGATCTCGCGCTCGTCGAAGTTCTCGAGCTGCTGCTTCATGCCGCCCGCGCCCGGCAGCATGCCGAGCATCTTCTTGATCGAGCCCGCCCCGCGCAGCTGCTGCATCTGCGCCAGGAAGTCCTCGAGCGTGAACTGCTCGGTCGCGAGCTTCTCGGCGACCTTCATCGCCTCTTCCTCGTCGAAGGCCTGCTGCGCCTGCTCGATGAGGGTCAGGATGTCACCGAGGTCGAGGATGCGGCTCGCCATCCGGTCGGGGTGGAACGGCTCGAAATCGTCGAGCCCTTCACCCGTCGACGCGAAGATGATGGGTCGCCCCGTGACCGAGGCCACGGAGAGCGCCGCACCGCCGCGGGCGTCGCCGTCGAGCTTCGACAGCACGACGCCCGTGAAGTCGACGCCGTCCTGGAAGGCCTTCGCGGTCGTGACCGCGTCCTGTCCGATCATGGCGTCGATGACGAAGAGCACCTCGTCGGGGTTCGTCGCCTTGCGGATGTTCGCGGCCTGTTTCATGAGCTCGGCGTCGACGCCGAGCCGGCCGGCGGTGTCGATGATGACGACGTCATGCTGCGCCCGCTCGGCCTGCTTGACCGCCTCCCTGGCGACGCGGACGGGGTCGCCGACCCCGTTGCCGGGCTCGGGGGCGAACACCGGGACGCCCGCCTGACCGCCCACCACCTGCAGCTGGTTGACCGCGTTGGGCCGCTGGAGGTCGGCCGCGACGAGCATGGGGGTGTGGCCGTCCTTCACGAGCCACTTCGCGAGCTTGCCGGCGAGCGTCGTCTTGCCGGCGCCCTGGAGGCCCGCGAGCATGATGACGGTCGGCGGGTTCTTCGCGAAGCGCAGCCGGCGCTGCTCGCCGCCGAGGATCGCGACGAGCTCCTCGTTGACGATCTGCACGACCTGCTGGGCGGGGTTCAGCGCCTTGTTCACCTCGTCGCCGAGCGCGCGTTCGCGCACCTGCGACGTGAACTGCTTGACGACGTCGAGCGCGACGTCCGCATCGAGCAGCGCACGCCGGATCTCGCGGACCGTTCCGTCGACATCGGCAGCCGAGAGCTTGCCCTTGGTGCGAAGGTTCTTGAAGGTCTCGGCGAGCCGATCAGACAGGTTTCCGAAGGTAGCCATGGTGCCGTACAGTCTACCGGCCCGGGTTTCGGGACTCGTCCGGATGCGACGGGCGCGGCACAGCGCGTGCGTCAGGCGTCGTAGCGCACATCCACGACATCGCGGGCGATGTCGATGACGGCCACGAGGCGAGCGTCGAGCTCCTCGGGAGCGAGGCCGTACTCGAGCTCGGCGAAGTGCTCGCCGTCGCCGTCGGCGTCAGGGCGCAGGTCGACGCGCACGAGGGTGAGCGAGCGCAGCGCATCGATGTCGTGGTCGCCGGAATCGCGACTGATCGCCTCCGCCGCCGTGTCCGCGTCGTCGCCCTCGCCCTCGAGCAGCGACCGCAGGAACTGCGAGACGGGCGACGAGCCCGAGTCGAGCTGGTTCACGAAGTGCGACCGCACCTCGTCGTCGACGAGCTCGAGCTCGCCGACCATCCTGGCCGCCGCGTCGAGCGCCGCGTTCGTGACGCTGCCGGGGTCGGCGTCGAGCACGACCTCGACATCCTGGTCGCCGTACTGCACCTGCTCCGACCAGTAGTCGCCGATGAGGCCGAAGTAGTCGTGTTCGATGGTCATCCCTCTCCCCTATCCGACGAGCTTCTGGGCGAAGACGTGCGGCGTGAACCCCGTGAGGTCGCCGATGCCCTCGCCCTGCCCGATGAGCTTGATCGGCAGGCCCGTCTTCTCCTGCACCGCGAGCACGAAACCGCCCTTTGCGCTGCCGTCGAGCTTGGTGAGCACCAGGCCGGTGACGCCCCCGTGCTCGATGAACGCCTCCGCCTGCGCCAGGCCGTTCTGGCCGGTCGTCGCGTCGAGCACGAGCAGCACCTCGCTGATCGGCGCCTGCTTCTCCACGACGCGCTTGATCTTGCCGAGCTCGTCCATGAGCCCGCCCTTGGTGTGCAATCGCCCGGCCGTGTCGATGATGACGATCTCGGTGCCGTCGCGCTTGGCCTGTTCGACGGTCTGGAACGCGACGGACGCCGGATCCTGGCCCTCCCGCTCCGGCCGCACGATGCCCACGCCGGCGCGCTCCGCCCACGTGGCGAGCTGGTCGACCGCGGCAGCGCGGAAGGTGTCCGCGGCACCGACGACGACGGTGCGGTCGAACGTCCGCAGGAATCGCGCGAACTTGCCGATCGTCGTGGTCTTTCCGACGCCGTTCACGCCGACGACGAGCACCACCGCCGGCCGCTCGGTGAGCTTCAGGGTGGGGTCGTACTTCGCGAGGCGCTCCTCGATGAGCTCGCGCAGCATCCGCTGCACGTCGCGCGGATCGGTCGTCTTGAACCGCTCGACCTGGTGCTTGATCGCCTCGACGATCTCCTCGGTCACGGCGGGGCCGAAGTCGGCGCGGATCATCGCCGCCTCGAGGTCGTCCCAGGTGTCCTCGTCGATCGTCCTCGCAGCGAAGACCCCGCGAAGGGCGGCGCCGAGCGACCAGGATGCGCGTTCTGCCATGCTCTCCAGCCTAGAGCGCCCCGGTACACCGCCCGTGCGGCGGCGGCAAGGGGTTGCCGCACGGCAGGCCCCGCGGAAGCCTCGGGGACGACGGAAGGAATGCGAATGACCATCGTTGGATTCCACGCCTCGCACGAGCAACTGCCGCCGAGCCGCCTGCTCCGAGCGGTCAAGCGCGCCGAGGACGCGGGCTTCGACGCGGCCATGTGCAGCGACCACCTGGAGCCCTGGAGCGTCCGCCAGGGCCACTCCGGATACGCCTGGAGCTGGCTGGCCGCCGCGCTCGAGGCCACCCGGTTCTCGCTCGGCGTCGTCACCGCCCCCGGACAGCGGTACCACCCGGCCGTGGCCGCCCAGAAGATCGCGACACTCGGCGAGATGTACCCGGGGCGCTTCTGGGCGGCGATCGGCAGCGGCGAGGCGATCAACGAACACGTCACGGGTGATCCGTGGCCTGACAAAGAGGAGCGCGACGCGAGGCTCACCGAGACGGTCGACGTCATCCGTCGTCTGCTCGCCGGCGAGGAGGTCTCGACCGATGGACTGATCCGCGTCGACCGCGCCCGCGTGTGGAGCCTTCCCGAAACGCCGCCGCCACTGTTCGCGGCGGCCGTGAGCACGGAGACGGCCCGCGAGGTCGCCGAGTGGGCCGACGGCGTCATCACGATCGATCAGCCGGTCGACGCGCTCCGGGAGTTCATGGACGCCTACCGCGAGGCCGGCGGTCGCGGGCCGATCGCCGTGCAGGTGCACCTCAGCTGGGCGCCCACCGACGAGGAGGCGCTGGCCATCGCGCACGACCAGTGGCGGCAGAGCCTCGTCCCCGCACACCTCGCGTGGGAGCTCGACCGGCCGCAGGACTTCGACGAGCGCACCGCCGACGTCGCGCCCGAGCAGGTGGGCGAGACCCTGCTGTGCTCCGCCGACCCGGCGCGGCACCTCGACCACCTCGCCCGCATCGCCGACGCCGGCGTCGACCGCATCTACCTGCACCACGTCGGCACCGAGCAGGACGGATTCATCGACACCTTCGGCGAACGGGTGCTGCCCGCACTGAAGGGGGCCGGTCGATGAGGATCAC
>JAPSJU010000181.1 GCA_031178025.1 Agromyces sp.
GCTGCCGGATGCCGCCGACGACGTCATGCGGTTCGAGGCGCGCAACATCTTCCCCGTCGGGCGCATCACCGAGGACCCGGCGACGGGATCCGCGGCGGCGGCGGTCGGCGGGTACCTCCGCGAGATCAGCGCGGTGCGCCCGCCCGCGCGAGTGATCGTCGAGCAGGGCCGCCACGTCGGACGGCCCGGCCGGCTCACCGTCGACATCCGCGAGTCCGGCGAGGTCGTCGTCAGCGGTCCGGCCGTGCCGATTCGGGACTAGGCTCGTTCGGGCGCGCCGCGACACCGTCGCCGGCGACTCGGAAGGAGCCACCATGCAGACCCGCACCCTCGGCCGTACGGGCCGTACCGTCTCGGTCGTCGGACTCGGCACCTGGCAGCTCGGCGCCGACTGGGGCGACGTCGATGAGGCCGACGCGCTCGCCGTGCTCGACGCCGCTCGCGAGGCGGGCGTGACGTTCTTCGACACGGCCGACGTCTACGGCGACGGCCGCAGCGAATCGCTCATCGGCGAGTGGCTCCGCGCCAATGCCGATGCCGGCGTCACCGTGGCCACGAAGATGGGCCGGCGGATGCCGCAGGAGCACGAGCACTACTCGCTCGAGCACTTCCGCGCCTGGACCGACCGTTCCCGCGCGAACCTCGGCGTGGACACGCTCGACCTCGTGCAGCTGCACTGCCCGCCCACGTCGGTCTACTCCGACGACCGGGTCTTCGACGCGCTCGACACCCTCGTCGCGGAGGGGCGGATCGCCGCGTACGGCGTGAGCGTCGAGCAGGTCGACGAGGCGCTCACGGCGATCGCGCGCCCGAACGTCGCGTCCGTGCAGATCATCCTCAACGCGTTCCGCCTGAAGCCGCTCGACGAGGTGCTGCCCGCGGCCCGCGAGGCCGGTGTGGGCATCATCGCGCGCGTGCCGCTCGCGAGCGGCCTCCTCTCGGGCCGGTACACGCTCGAGACCACCTTCGCGGAGAACGACCACCGCAACTACAACCGGAGCGGCGCATCGTTCGACGTGGGTGAGACGTTCTCCGGCGTCGACTACGCGACCGGCGTGCGAGCGGCGGCCGAATTCGCGGCGCTCGCCCGAGAGGCCGCTCCCGAGGCGACCGCCGCGCAGGTCGCACTGGCGTGGGTCGCGACGCAGTCGGGCGTGAGCACGGTGATTCCCGGTGCGCGCAACCCAGAGCAGGCCAGGGCCAACGCCGTCGCGGGCTCACTGGAGCTCCCCGCCGGGTTCGACGACGCGGTGCGCGAGCTCTACGACCGCGAGATCCGCGCGCAGGTGCACGGGCGCTGGTAGCCGACCCGGCGCCAGCCGATCAGCCGTGCTCCCGCGCCGGGCGTGAGAATCGCCAGCCGGTGATCCACTCGGGGTCCTCGCCGTGCTCGTACGCATACGACCGGGCGGCGGCACGGGCGGCGTGCCACTCGTCGGCGATCTCGGCGACGCCGGGTCGTTCCGAGAGGCCGGGCACGCGATTCACGACGTCGAGGGCGAGCCGGTAGCGGTCGAGGTCGTTGAGGTGGAGCATGTCGAACGGGGTCGTCGTGGTACCGCGTTCCACGAAGCCCCGCACGTGCAGGTGCTCGTGGTTCGCCCGCCGGTAGGCGAGCTGGTGGATGAGCGTCGGATAGCCGTGGAACGCGAAGATCACCGGTGCCTCGCGGCCGAAGATCGCGTCGTATCCCTGGTCTCTCAGGCCATGGGGATGATGCGAGGAGTCCTGCAGGCGCATCAGGTCCACGACGTTGACGACCCGCACGGCGAGCTCCGGCATCCGCTCATGCAGGAGCTGCGCCGCCGCGACGACCTCCATCGTCGGCACGTCGCCGGCGCACGCGAGCACCACGTCGGGCGTCGACGCCCCCGGGTCGGCCTCGTCGTAGCCCGGCTCGTTGCCCGCCCATCCCCAGACGCCGAGTCCCGCCGCGACGTGCTCGCCGGCCTCGTCGATCGTGAGCCACTGCGGCTGCGGCTGCTTGCCCGCGACGACGACGTTGACCCGGTTGCTGGTGTCGAAGACGTGGCGCATCGTGACGAGCAGGGTGTTCGCATCCGGCGGGAGGTAGATCCGCACCACCTCCGCCTGCTTGTTCACGACGACGTTCAGGAAGCCGGGGTCCTGGTGGGAGAAGCCGTTGTGGTCCTGGCGCCAGACGTGCGACGAGAGCAGGTAGTTGAGTGAGGCGACGTCGCCCCGCCACGGTACCTGCCTGGCGGCTTCGAGCCATTTCGCGTGCTGGTTGAACATCGAGTCCACGAGGTGGATGAACGCCTCGTAGCTCGTGAGGAGCCCATGACGCCCGGTGAGCAGGTACCCCTCGAGCAGGCCCTGCATGAGGTGCTCGCTGAGCGCCTCGACCACCTGGCCGTCGCGGGCGAGATGCTCGTCGAGCGGATGCAGCTGCGCCGCCCAGGCGCGCTCGGTGACGTCGAACACCGCTCCGAGCCGGTTCGAGAGCACCTCGTCCGGGCCGAAGAGACGCGCGTCGTCGCGGTTCGCACGGAGGAGCGCCGCCAGCCAGCGTCCGGCGACGGTCGTCGCCGCGTCGATGTCGCCGCGCGCGGTGGGTGACACGTCCACGGCGAAGGGGGCGACGGGCGGCAGGTCGAGCGGTCGCGCGATGCCGCCGTTGGCGAGCGGGTTCGCGCTCATCCGCAGCTCGCCGAGGGGGCGCAGCGCATCGAGTTCCGCGACCGGGCGGCCCTCGGCGTCGAACAGCTCGGCCGGCCGGTACGAGCGCAACCACGCCTCGAGGAGCGCACGGTGGGCGGGATCCTCCCGGACCCGCTCGAGCGGGACCTGATGCGCGTGGAAGGTGCCCTCGACCTGCACGCCGTCGACGATGCCCGGCCCGGTCCAGCCCTTGGGCGTGCGCAGCACGATCGCGGGCCAGCGCGGCGGCAGCTCCTCGAAGGCGCCGGCCGCGGCATCCGAGCGGATCGTCTCGAGGCGCTCGAACGCCACGTCGATCGCGTCGGCCATGCGCTCGTGCACCGCCATCGGGTCCTCGCCGTCGAATCCGCCGGTGACGAGGAGCGGCTCGTAGCCGCTGCCGCGCAGGAACTCGACGAGCTCAGCCTCGGGGATGCGCGCGAGCAGGGTGGGATTGGCGATCTTGAAGCCGTTGAGGTGCAGGATCGGCAGCACCGCGCCGTCGGTCTCGGGGTTGAGGAACGCGTGCGCCCGCCAGCTGGCCGCGAGCGGCCCCGTCTCGGCCTCGCCGTCGCCGATGACGCAGGCGACCACGAGCCCCGGATGATCGAGCGCGGCGCCGAAGGCGTGCATGAGCGAGTACCCGAGCTCGCCGCCCTCGTTGATGGACCCCGGTGTCTCCGGCGCTGCGTGCGACGGGATGCCGCCGGGGAACGAGAACTGCCGGAACAGGGCTTCCATGCCCCGGCGGTCGGACGTGACGGCCGGGAAGAGCTCCGAGTACGTGCCGTCGAGCCATGCGTTGGCGACCATCGCCGGGCCGCCGTGCCCTGGGCCGCACACGTAGAGCGCCGAGGTGCCGTGCTCGACGATCGCGCGGTTGAGGTGCGCGTACACGAAGCTGAGGCCCGGCGAGGTTCCCCAGTGGCCGAGCAGCCGCGGCTTCACGTCGCCCGGCTCGAGCGGCCGATCGAGCAGGGCATTGCGCATCAGGTAGATCTGCCCGACGGTCAGGTAGTTGGCGGCGCGCCACCACATGTCCACGATCTCGAGGGGCACGGATGCCGCGTCGCTGCTCGACATGGCACCGAGCCTAGGCGCGGACCGCTCGCGCGGCCACTGAGCGGTAGCGTCGAGGGCGATGATCCAGATCCTCACCGGCTTCGCCGTCATCGCGCTCGCCGTGCTCGTCGGCTGGATCGCGGGCCGCACCGGCGTGCTCGGGCCGCATGCCCGCGGGGTGCTCGCGCGCCTCAACTTCAACGTGCTCGCCCCGTTCCTGCTGTTCTCGGTGCTCGCGACGGCCGACGTGGGGGCCCTCTTCTCGACCCTGCTGCCCGTGTCGGCGATCGCCGCCGTGCTCGTGATGCTCGTCTTCGGTGCCGTGTCGCTCCTCGCCTGGCGCCGCGGCCTCGCTCGTTCCGTCATCGGCTCGCTCGCCGCCGGGTACGTCAACGGCAACAACTTCGGCATCCCGATCGCCGTGTACATGCTCGGCGACGCGGCCTACTCCGCGCCGATCGTGCTGCTGCAGCTGCTGCTGTTCGCGCCGCTGGCGCTCGCCGTGCTGGGCGCCAAGGTCGAGGGGCGCACCTCCGCGGCCTCGATCCTGCGCTCGACGTTCACGAACCCGATCATCATCGGCTCGCTCGCGGGCGTGCTCGTGGCGGTGTCGGGCCTGGAGCTGCCGCCCATCGTGCTCGAGCCGATCGAGCTCATCGGGCACGCCGCCGTGCCGCTCATGCTCATCGCGTACGGGCTCTCGCTGCACGGCCGACGCCTGCTCGAACCGGGAACCGGACGACGCGACGTGCTGTTCGCGACCGTGCTGAAGCTCGTGGCGATGCCGCTCGTCGCGTGGGCGTTCGGCCGCTTCGTCTTCGGACTCGAGGGCGTCGAGCTCTACGCCGTCACCGTCCTCGCGGCGCTGCCGACCGCGCAGAACGTGTTCAACTTCGCGCAGCGCTACGACACGGCCGAGGTCGTCGCCCGCGACACCGTCTTCCTCACGACCGTCGGTTCGGTGCCCGTGCTCCTCGCGGTGTCGCTGCTGCTCGGGTGAGCTCGGCGGGCAGGATGGTGGCGAGCGAAGGAGGCGCCCGCATGCCGTTCCGCACCGACGACGGTCGC